>NZ_CP088149.1:1187500-1420000 GCF_002845275.2 Pseudomonas sp. S06B 330
CAGCGTGCTGTACCTGCCAATTCTGCAACTCATGCTCTGCTTGCGGTGACTGTGGGATGCCTTTTGCAGTAGGTGTCAGCGGACATACTTTTGAGCTCTGTGCTCCTTTTAGATCGATGGGAACGGCTGGTTGTTCGATGACCAAATGTCCTCCGTTGGCGAAGCTGGTATCCAGCGAACCATTGTCGTGAAAGCGTGCCAAGGCCGGCCGAGAGCCAAAGTAACTACCATCGGTAGTAGTGCCGATTATCAGGTAACGGCCATCATCCAAGACCAGAACGCTATGCCCTCGAGAGCTGTTTTCCGGTCTGAATGTTCCGGTCGTTAGTCCTTCGCGGCCAAATGCTGGGTCCAGTCTTGCCTCGTCGTCTAATCGAAAGACTACGTAGGCCGAGGTGCCGTCGACATGAGCGGTGCCAATGCATACCCTTCCTTTTGCAGTTTTCAGCGATGATTGGACACTAGTGATGGTGTTAGGCAGAAGGACTTTTCCCCCCTCTGCGAACGATGGATCGAGTAGCGCGTTTTTCGTATTCATGTTGGTCACCCCGTTCAATAAACAGAGTCAACAGTATTTGTGAAGCAAGCAGTCGACCGATACTGGCAAAAATGATAGGTCAGGGACGATCCATTTTTTTGCATAAAAAAACCCCGTGAGCAATCTCACGGGGCTTTATCTGTTCCGATTGAGATCAGACCAGCGAATCACCGACATGCAGGATCTTCATGCCGTTGGTGCCACCGGTGGTGTGGTAGCTGTCGCCTTTGGTCAGGATCACCCAGTCACCCGGTTCTACCAAGCCACGCTTGAGCAGCTCGTCGACCGCCGCCTGACTGACTTTTTCCGGTGCCAGGGCAGCCGGGTCGAATGCAATCGGGTAGACGCCGCGGAACATCGAGGCACGGGCCTGAGTAGCGCGGTGCGGCGACAGGGCGAAGATCGGCACGTGCGAGCGCAGGCGCGACATGATTAGCGGGGTGTAGCCACTTTCGGTGAGGGCGATGATCGCCTTGACGCCAGGGAAGTGGTTGGCGGTGTACATCGCCGCCAAGGCGATGCTTTCGTCGCAGCGTTCGAAGCGGGTGTGCAGACGGTGGCTGGACTTCTGGTTGGTCGGATGCTTTTCCGCACCCTGGCAGATGCGCGCCATGGCCTGTACGGCTTCGATCGGATAGGCGCCGGCGGCGCTCTCAGCCGACAGCATCACCGCGTCAGTGTTGTCGAGCACAGCGTTCGCCACGTCGGACACTTCGGCACGGGTCGGCATCGGGTTCTGGATCATCGACTCCATCATCTGGGTCGCCACGATCACCGCTTTGTTGTTGCGGCGGGCGTGCTGGATGATTTTCTTCTGGATGGCGATCAGCTCGGCATCGCCGATTTCCACACCCAGGTCACCCCGGGCAACCATCACTGCGTCACTGGCGGCGATCAGGCCATCGAGGGTTTCGTCGTCGGCGACGGCTTCCGCGCGTTCGATCTTGGCCACCAGCCAGGCGCTGCCGCCCGCTTCGTCGCGCAGGCGACGGGCGTATTCCATGTCACTGGCGTCGCGCGGGAAGGACACGGCCAGGTAGTCCAGGTCCATCTCGGCGGCCAGCTTGATGTCGGCCTTGTCTTTTTCGGTCAGGGCCGGAGCGGTCAGGCCGCCGCCTTTGCGGTTGATGCCTTTGTGGTCGGACAGCGGGCCGCCGATCAGTACCGAGCAGTGCAGGGCATCGCTGGTGGCGGTTTCGACGCGCATTACCACGCGGCCGTCATCGAGCAGCAGCTCGTCACCAACACCGCAGTCTTTGACCAGGTCCGGATAGTCGATGCCGACAATATCCTGGGTGCCATCGGTCAGCGGGTGGGCAGTAGAGAACGTGAAGCGATCACCGACTTTGAGCTCAATACGCTTGTTGGTGAATTTGGCGATACGAATCTTTGGACCCTGCAGGTCGCCGAGCAGTGCTACATGGCGACCCAGGCGTGCTGCAATCTCACGGATCAGACGGGCGCGAGCTTTGTGCTCGTCGGGCGTGCCGTGGGAGAAGTTCAGGCGAGCAACATCCAGGCCGGCAAGAATCAGTTGTTCGATAACTTCCGGCGAGTTGCTGGCGGGGCCAAGGGTGGCGACGATTTTGGTACGGCGGATGGTCATGCACAGACTCCTATAGTGAAGCGCAGCGAAAGGCTACTCTGGAATTTGGCTGTAGTCATTGTTCCTTTGCACTACCTTGGTGGTGAGCAGGCGGGCATATGAACGGTGGGGGTTGTTGTATTGCGCAGATTCTGTGTGAGCCGATAGCGGTCTACAGATTTTGCGCAGTACGCCGATAAACCGCTCAATAGAGGAGATTCACCATGCGAGCCTTGATCGTTCTAGCCCTGGCGACCAGTGTCGTCGGCTGTACCCGCTGGTCGATGGACCATCATCTGAACAATGCTTATCGTGCCTATGATCGCGGCCAATGCGACAAGGTCATGCTCGAGCTGTCGCAGGTTGACCGCACCAGCCGCGCCCGGCCGTTCATCCATCCCGAGGTGGCGATGCTGCGGGGGCAGTGCCTGGAGCGCCAGAAGCTTTATGTCGACGCTGCCCAGACCTACCAGTACCTGATCGCACGCTACCCGCAGAACGAATACGCCTACCGCGCTCGCGCTCGCCTGCAGACCCTGGAGCAGCTGGGGCATTACCGTAGCGGCGAGCCAGCCATTGCCCGGCCGAGCACCACCACGCCTTGGCGTTAATGCCAAAGTATTCGGGATCGCCTGCAACGAAAGGGGTAGGGGTGGGCTAATCTTATGGTTGAAACACCCGTCATTGAGTTGCACTAGCGCGTCCCTGCTAAAGGGGCTTCGACAGCGATTCCGATCATGCTTGACGAACGCCGCATCGAGCGTCATCAGCTCCCTTACTTCCTCAAAGTCTTCAACCGTTTTACTGATCAGCCAATTGGCTACCTGGGTAACGTGTCTGAAGACGGCCTGATGCTGATCAGCCAGCTACCGATGCTGGTCGGCCCGGATTTTGAGTTGCAACTGAAAGTGCTTGGCCGCAGTGGCGGTCTGCATCAGATCAACCTGACCGCCAGTTGCCTGTGGTGCCATGAAGATGAGACGCCGGGGCACTACGACTCCGGCTTCATGCTGCTGCAGGCACCGTACGAATACGCGCAACTGGTGCGGGCGTTGCGTCGCTATTTCAGTTTTTATCCACTGGGCGCCTCGGCCTGAGGCTGGCCGTAGCGGGCCAGTAGCCCTAGACTCTGGTCGACCTTATGTTCAGGACGACCCCGTGAGCACCAGCATTTTCTGGCACGACTACGAAACCACCGGTATCAATCCGCGAAATGACCGGCCCTTGCAGGTCGCCGGTGTGCGCACCGATCTTGATCTCAACGAGATCGAAGCCCCGATCAATTTCTACTGCCAACCCAGTGACGACATCCTGCCACACCCGGCTGCTTGCTTGGTCACCGGTATCACCCCGGCCCAGTTGGCCAGCCAGGGTTTGCGCGAAGCCGAGTTCATGACCCGGGTGCATGCCGAACTGGCTCGCCCAGGGACCTGTGGCGCTGGATACAACAGCCTGCGCTTTGATGATGAAGTCACCCGCTATAGCCTGTACCGCAACTTTTTCGACCCTTATGCCCGCGAATGGCAAGGTGGCAACAGCCGCTGGGACTTGATTGATGTGGTGCGTACGGCGTATGCGCTGCGCCCGGAGGGTATCGTCTGGCCCGAACAGGAAGGGCGCGTCAGCTTGCGCCTGGAGTTACTGACCGCAGCCAACGGTATTGACCATGGCCAGGCCCATGAAGCCCTCAGCGATGTGCGAGCCACGATTGCGCTCGCACGGCTGATCCGGGGAAAACAACCGAAGCTATATGACTGGTTGTTTCAATTACGAAGTAAACAGAAAGTGCTGGACCAGATCCGATTGCTGCAACCGTTGGTACATATTTCCGGACGTTTCTCTGCTGCGCGCAATTATCTGGGGGTGGTCCTGCCGTTGGCGTGGCATCCGCGCAACCGTAATGCCTTGATTGTTTGTGACTTAGGTATGGATCCTCAACCTTTGTTGCAGGAGGACGGCGAGTCTTTACGTCAACGCTTATACACGCGCCGCGAGGAAATGGCTGACGGACAATTACCCGTGCCGTTGAAGTTGGTGCACATCAATCGCTGTCCGGTTGTAGCGCCGCTCAATGTACTACGTGAGCAAGACCAGCAACGACTGAACCTGGATATGACGTTGTTGCAAGCGCGGGCAGCGAGCCTGATAGCGGCTCAATCGGTCTGGCAGGATAAAGTACAGCGCCTCTATGCCGAGGAAGCCTTTGCTCCAAGTGAAGATCCCGAGCAGCAACTCTATGACGGTTTTATCGGTGATCGCGATAGACGCTTGTGTGAGCAGGTGCGCAGTGTCGATCCGCAGCAATTGGGTCAGGGGCATTGGATGTTCGATGATGAACGTTTACCCGAGTTACTGTTTCGCTATCGTGCGCGTAATTTTATCGAAACACTGAATGATCAGGAGCACCAGCGCTGGCAGCTGTTTTGTCGGCAGCGTTTGAGTGATCCGAGCATGGGCGCGCCAAATACCATTGGTGATTTCGAGCAGGCCGTGCTGGAACGCTGGGATCAGGCTGATACCGCGCAGCGGGAATTGCTCGGGCAGTGGCAGACGCATGTGCACGCCTTGAAGTTGCAATTGGGGCTCTAAACAGGCGTCAAAAAAAAACGCCAGCAAGCTGGCGTTTTTTTATCAGTGCAAACGAGGTTGCAATGACCGGTAATTAACCCAGCAGGGTTGCCCAGCCTTCCACCACGTCACCACCCCACTTGGCTTTCCACTCTTTCAGCGTTTTGTGGTTGCCACCTTTGGTTTCGATGACTTCACCGTTGTGTGGGTTTTTGTATTGCTTGACCTTGCGCGCGCGCTTGGTACCAGTGGTTTTAACTGCGCCACGCGGTGCTTTGCTCGATTTTGCTTCTGGGTCGAGCAGTGCAATGATATCGCGCAGCGACTTCTGATATTCGCCCATCAGGTTGCGCAGTTTGCCTTCGAACTCCAGCTCTTTCTTCAGCTTGTCGTCATTCGACAGGTTGGCCAGACGGGCCTGCAGTTCTTTGATGGCTTCTTCTGTGGCGCGGTATTCGTTGATCAGCGACATTGGATAATCCTTGGAAATGGGGAAATCAGGTAGACAGTGGGGCAATAATAGTCAGAGCGTACTGCCAAGTAAACATTAAACTTGGTAATAATTGGATCAATGCTTAAATCGTATCGATAAATTTTATTAAAAAAAATTTACAAACTAAGGCGCGTCATTAACAGCTAACTTGTCGCTACGCCGCAGCTTCCGTGGCCCCAGCCTGTATTCAGGCGCAGCCGGTGCAGGCGACAGGACGTACGTATTGGCTACTGCAGTTTTTCCGAGCACTGGTTAGAATGTGCGCCTTTGCGAAGTATCTGGAGTCCTATTCATGCGCACCTACCGGCTGGTGATTGCTTGCCCCGACCGCGTTGGCATCGTCGCCAAAGTCAGTAATTTCCTGGCGTCCTATAACGGCTGGATCAATGAAGCGAGCCATCATTCCGATGAGCAAAGCGGTTGGTTCTTCATGCGTCACGAAATTCGCGCGCAAACTCTGCCATTTGGCATCGAGGCATTCCGCGAAGCATTTGCACCGATTGCCGAAGAGTTTTCCATGGTCTGGCGGATTACCGACACCGACCAGAAAAAACGCGTGGTATTGATGGCCAGCCGTGAATCCCACTGCCTGGCTGACTTGTTGCACCGCTGGCACGCCAAAGAACTCGATTGTGATATCCCTTGCGTGATCTCCAACCACAACGACCTGCGCAGTATGGTCGAGTGGCACGGCATTCCGTTCTTCCACGTACCCGTCGACCCGCAGGACAAACAACCGGCGTTTGCTGAAGTCTCGCGTCTGGTCAAGGAACACGGGGCCGATGTCGTGGTTCTGGCGCGCTACATGCAGATCCTGCCACCGCAACTGTGCCAGGAATATGCCCAGCAAGTGATCAACATTCACCACAGTTTCCTGCCCTCGTTCGTCGGTGCCAAGCCGTACCACCAGGCCTCGTTGCGTGGGGTGAAGTTGATCGGTGCGACCTGCCATTATGTAACTGAAGAGCTGGATGCCGGCCCGATCATCGAGCAGGATGTGGTGCGCGTCAGCCATAGCGACAGTATCGAAGACATGGTCCGCTTTGGCCGTGATGTCGAGAAGATGGTTCTGGCGCGTGGTCTGCGCTATCACCTGGAAGACCGGGTGCTGGTACATGGCAACAAGACGGTGGTGTTCAACTAACCCCGCAAGTACGGAGGTTGCAGCATGGCCGATCCCCTCGACAAGGCAACCTCCAAAGCCCCGCCAACCCTGGGCGAGGGCTGCTTGAGCCGTTATGATCCGGATGCTTTGGACAGCGAAGATGGCACCGATTTTCCCGGTGCAGCCGAACTCTGGGAGCAGGTGCGCCCGACTAGCGACGAGCCCGCGCCAACCTGAGGCGCAAGCGTTCCAAAAGCGGTCGGCCGAGCAGGCAGAGAAACACCGGGCCACCGACTATCAGGTAGAAGTAATAAGTCACCGCTCGCCAGATAACGATGGCCGCCGCCGCTGTGGATTTCCCCACCATGGGCGTCAGCAGGGTAGCTGAGGTCAGTTCGGCGGCACCGGCACCACCTGGCAACAGGCTGAATTGGCCGGCGCTCAACGACAGCATCTGTACCAGAAAGCTGAGAATCCATTGCAGGTTCACGCCCAGCCCGAGCAAAGCCAGGTACAACACGCTGTAACGCAAACTCCAATGCAGGCAGGTCAAGGCAAACACCAGGGCCAGGGTGCGCTTGGGCAGGCGCCAGGTTTCGGCCAGCGCGCGAAAGAAATGCAGCACTTTACGCGTCCAGCGCCGACGCTTGGCGGTAGACACTTTCAACCTACGCAACAAGCTCCCGGTCAGACGCAGCAGTACCTGTCGATAAGTGACCAGGGCTACCCCGCCGATCAACACCCCGAACATCAGCAGGGCACTGCTCAGTAGTAGGCCTTCCAAGCTGCGGTTAAGGGTGTGGAACAGGGTGTAGCCGGCGATCCCCAGCAGGGCGCAGAGAAAGAACAGCAGGTCGTTGATCTGGTCGGCGGCGAATACTGCCCCGCTGTGTGCCGGGCCGATGCGGTCGCGGGCCAGCAAGGCCATCAAGGTCAGCGGGCCCCCACTGCCACCTGGGGTGGTACAGATGGCGAACTCGGTTGCCATGATCACCCCAAGGCTGCGCAACCGTCCCAGTCGGGTTCTATGGTTGCCCAGCAGCAAGCGCAGACGGATGGTGTTGATGACCCAGCACAGCACAATCATACCGAGCAATCCAAGCATTAAGCCGGGGTCAAAGGCGCGTAGTCGTGCCAGCAAATCGCTGCCGCCGAGCAGGACAGGGACCAACAACGCCAGGATCAGCGCCAAGGGCAGCCAGAGCAGACGGTTCACCCGGCTTGCCTGGTGCTCAGCCAGGCGGACTTGGTCATCGGCGTGCGACCTTGAGCCAATAGCTGCTGCAAGGTGCGCATCCAATAGCGCCGGGTAAAGCCATGGCGCATGTCCACCGGGTGTAATCCCAGGCGAATGACCGGGGCCTGGGACAGGCGCGCGGCCTGTAGCTCGCAGGCCAGCCGAGACAAACCCCGGCGCCACGCACTGCGAGCGCTACAGACCAGCCCGGGAGCGCTGATGGGAGTGAACTGCGGTAGTTGGTAGAGGTACTGCGGATCACTGGTGTACTTCAGCGGCAGGCTGCGCAATGCCTGGCGGGTGCCTTCGCTCATCAACCAGGCAGGGGCGACGAAACCGGCCAACGGCCAGTCGAAGCGCTGGAACAATGTTATCCCGGCGTGCAGGCGCTCCAGGGCAACGCCTTGGTCGAGGCTGTAGAACTCGCCTTCATGGGTGTAGATGCGACGCATGAAGTAATCACGCACTGAGCGCGGCGGTGGGCTGTCATCAGCATGGTAGTAACCGTGCAGGACCAGTTCATCACCGCGCTGTAAACGTCGGTCGAGCATGCTTCGCAGGCCGGGGGCGAATGCCAGTGAATCACGTTTGTGAAAGTCCGGCACCACTAGCCAGGTGATGGGGATGTTGCCAAGGGCATCGACCGCTTCGACGAAGGGTTGGTAGTCCGACCAGGTGTGCGGGGCCACGTCATGCAGCACCAGCAACAGACTGCGCTCGGCTGATGTTTCAGGGGTTGAATCAGGCATGGACGCGCACCGGCAGTTCATGACCGAGCACTGCTCGGTAGTGGGCCAGCAACCCGTTGACCACGCTGTCCCAGGCATAGTGCTGCTCCGCCTGCCGGCGTGCCTCCTGACCCAGTTGTGTCGCCCCTTGTTCGAAGACTTCGCGCACGGCGCGGGCCATGGCCTGCCCGTCATTGGGTTGGCACAGACGGCCGAAGCGGTTGTTGACGATTTCCTCGAATGCGCCGGCCGCTACGGCAATCACCGGGATGGCGCTGGCCATGGCTTCCAGGATGACCAGTCCAAAGGTCTCTTGATCGCCGGCATGCACCAAGGCATCGGCACTGGCCAGCAGGCGGGCGACTTCGTGGGCTGGGCAGAAATGATCGATGACGCTGACGTTGGCTGGCACGTTGGAAGGCATGTGCGAGCCCACCAGTAACAGGTGGTAGTGCTTACCCAGGCGTTGCATGCAATCGAGCAGCACGGGTAGGTTTTTCTCACGCGAGCCCCGGCCAGCAAACACCAACAGGTGCGTGCTGTCAGCGATGTGCAACTGCCGACGCAGGTCTGCGTCGCGGTGTTGCGGGTGAAAGGTCTCAAGGTCAACGCCAAGGCGCTGAACATGCACATTGCCGATCCCCAGGCCACGCAGTTTGTGGGCCATCACCAGGCTCGGAGCCAGGACCCGGTCGAAGTTGCCATACAGCTTGCTGACATAGGCCTCGACATTGGGGGTGAACCAATTGCCCATGCGGTTGCTGACCAGCAGCGGCAGATCAGAGTGATAGAAGCCGATGACCGGCACATCGAGTTGACGTCGGGCATCCAGGGCCGCCCAGGCGGTCAGGTACGGGTCGCCGACTTCGATCAGATCCGGTTGCAGGTCTTGTAACACGTTGCGCCAGGGGGCAAGGCGCAGGGGAAAGCGGTAGCCATTACCAAACGGCAGGGCCGGTGCTGGCACCTGATAGATGCCATTGGCGTGGTGGGGGCTGGCCCCAGGGATCAACAGACTGTGGCGGACACCGGGGGTGAGCCCCAAGCGGCGGTGTTTGGCATCAAGATAGGTACGCACGCCGCCGCTGGCAGGTGCGTAGAACATGGTGATGTCAGCGATGTGCACGATCAGCATCCCTCCGAGATCGTCTTCAGAGTGTGTCACCGGACGGCATTTTGCCGCAGGAGACGCGCCCTAAGGTTGACCTCTATGAAGGATAGTTTGTTCGATTGGGATGCACAGCGTTGCAAGCTGCAAGAGAAAGCAGTTCGTGCACGGTTTCGCTTCTTCTTGCAGCTTCAAACTTACAGCTCGTGATTCCCACTCAGATACGGAAGCTGCCGACCAGCTGTTTCAGGCGGCTGGCCTGTTGCTCAAGGTCGGCGCAGGCGCGCAAGGTCGATTGCAGGTTCTCGACCCCTTCCTGGTTGAGCATGTTGATTTCGTTGATGTCCATGTTGATCGAGTCGACCACGGCAGTCTGTTCTTCGGTGGCGGTGGCCACCGACTGGTTCATGCCGTCGATCTCGCCGATACGCAAGGTCACACTGCCCAGGCGCTCACCCGCCTGGTTAGCGATTTCGACACTGTCCTGGCTGTGGCGCTGGCTTTGGCCCATGGTGTCGACCGACTCGCGGGCACCGACCTGTAGCTCCTCGATCATTTTTTGCACCTGCTGCGCTGACTCTTGGGTACGGTGCGCGAGGTTGCGCACTTCATCGGCAACCACGGCGAAACCACGCCCGGCTTCACCGGCCCGCGCAGCTTCGATCGCAGCATTGAGGGCCAGCAGGTTGGTCTGCTGCGAGATGCTGGTGATCACTTCGAGGATCTGACCGATGTTCACGGTCTTGCTGTTGAGCGTCTCAATGTGCGAGCTGGAGGTGCAGATAAGGTCCGATAAGCGGTTCATTGCGGCAATGTTGCGATCAACCACCTGCTGGCCTTCTTCGGCCAGGTGACGTGCCGAGCTTGCCTGTTGCGAGGCCTGGGCGGCGTTATGGGCAATCTCCTGAGCGGCAGCGCCGAGCTGGTTGATGGCCGCAGCAACGCTGTTGGTACGGTTGGATTGCTCGTCGGAGTTGACCATCGAGGAGTTGGAGGCACTGACCACGCGCAGGGCCACTTCGTTGACCTGCTCGGTGGCCGAGGACACTTCGCGGATCGAGGTGTGGATACGTTCGACGAAACGGTTGAAGGCAGTGCCCAGGATGCCAAACTCGTCCTGGCTGTGAATGGTCAGGCGTTTGGTCAGGTCGCCTTCACCTTCGGCAATGTCTTCCATAGCCCGGGTCATGGTGTGCAATGGTTGCAGCAGCACACGGATCAATAAGCCGAGCAGGGCAATGATGATCACCACGGCAACCAGGGTGGCAATCACTGCTGAGGTACGGAACTTGCTCAGCATGGCGTAGGCTTTGTCTTTGTCGACGGACAGGCCGATGTACCAGTTGGCCGAAGGCAGGCCCTTGACCGGGGCGAAGGTCAGCAGGCGGGTTTCGCCGTTGAGTTGTACTTCGCTCAGGTCTTTTGTCAAACGTGGTGTGTTCTGCGGGAACAGGTCCGACAGCGACTTCATCACCAGGTTTTTGTCTGGATGCACGAGGATCTTGCCTTGGTCGTTGACCAGGAAGGCATAGCCCATGCCGCCGAAATTCAGCGAGTTGATGATCTCGGTCAGGCCGTCCAGGGCCAGGTCGCCGCCCACTACACCGATGTTGCGCGCGGCAGTGGCAACGACTGAAATCACCATTTTGCCGGTGCTGACGTCAATATAGGGTTCGGTCAGGATCGGGCCATTGGCGGCCATGCCGTCTTTGTACCAAGGTCGAACGCGTGGATCGTAGCCGTCCGGCATCTTGGTCTGCGGACGAATGGTAAACCCACCGTTTACGTCACCCAGATAGATAGTCAGAAAACTCGATACCAGCGCTTGTTGGCCCAACAGGGTGCCGATGTTTTCGGCCTGGGGAAACGCGGCAATGTTCTGCGCCACGTTCTGTACCAGCAGAATGCGCCCATCAAACAGGTTTTTGATATTGGTCGATGTGGTATCGCCCATTTCCGCCAGATAACTTTCCAGATCTTCACGAATCGCATTGCGCTGCAAGAAATCGTTGTACAAAGTAAAGAGTGTGAAAGCGATCATGACGATCAGAGAAGCGGCCAGAAGGATCTTGTGGCTGAATCGGAGGCTTTTGTTCATAACGTGTCGGTCCGCTAAGGTTTTATTATCCGGGTCGTTCGCACAAAGAACAGTTTGAAAGCAGTGCAGGTCCCCTTCCTTGTCGGGCATATCCTGTCTTTCTGGTGGTCTATCGCTAATGAGATATCGGCCGATTCGAGCCAAAGCTTAAATAGAGGGTGCAAAAACATGCCTGACTCTTTGCAGTTCATTCTCGGCGCTGATCTGGCCGCTCAACCGGTTGCTCAGGCCCTGCGCCTGGCCAACCGTCACGGCCTGGTGGCTGGTGCCACGGGTACCGGCAAGACCGTGACCTTGCAGCACATGGCCGAAGCCTTCAGTGATGCGGGAGTGGCCGTATTTGCCGCCGACGTCAAAGGCGATCTGTGTGGCCTGGGCGCGGTGGGTAACCCTCAGGGCAAAGTCGCCGAGCGCATCGCCAGCATGCCTTGGCTTGCACATCGGCCGCAGGCATACCCGGTCAACCTGTGGGATATTCACGGGCAATCCGGCCATCCGTTGCGCACCACCCTGAGTGAAATGGGGCCGTTGTTGCTGGGTAACCTGCTGGAGCTGACCGACAGCCAGCAGGCAGCGCTGTATGCCGCCTTCAAGGTGGCTGATCGCGAGGGCCTGTTGCTGCTTGATATCAAGGACCTCAAGGCGCTGCTTGCCCACCTCAAGGACAACCCACAACTGCTGGGTGAAGACAGTGCGCTGATGACCACAGGTTCCAGTCAGGCCCTGTTGCGGCGTCTGGCAACCCTGGAGCAGCAGGGGGCCGAAGCGTTGTTCGGTGAGCCGGCGCTGCAATTGGAGGATTTACTGCGCCCTGATTCTGATGGGCGCGGACGCATTCATCTGCTCGACGCCAGCCGCCTGGTGCATGAGGCGCCCAAGGTCTATGCGACCTTCCTGCTGTGGTTGCTGGCCGAACTGTTCGAGCAATTACCCGAGCGCGGCGATGCTGATAAACCATTGCTGGCCTTGTTCTTTGATGAGGCGCATCTGTTGTTCAATGGCACGCCCAAGGCCTTGCAGGATCGCCTGGAACAAGTGGTAAGGCTGATTCGCTCCAAGGGCGTCGGGGTGTATTTCGTGACCCAGTCGCCGAGCGATCTGCCTGATGATGTCCTGGCGCAACTGGGTTTGCGTATTCAGCATGGCCTGCGGGCGTTCACGGCCAAGGAACAGAAGTCGTTGAAGGCGGTGGCTGATGGATTTCGCCCCAACCCTGACTTTGACACCTTGAGTGTGCTCACTGAGCTGGGTATTGGTGAGGCGTTGGTCGGGACCCTGCAAGAGAAAGGCACACCGGGCATGGTTCAACGGGTGTTGATCGCCCCACCGCAGTCGCGCATCGGGCCATTGAGCGAGGCTGAGCGCACGGCGTTGATTGCGGGCTCACCGTTGGCCGGGCGCTACGACAAGCCGGTGGATCGCGAGTCGGCCTATGAAATGCTGACTGCGCGCAAAGGTGGCGCTCCAGAAGTGGCGCCCGAGCAGGCGCCTGCTGCAGCCGAAGAGAGTTTTGCCGACCAGGCCGGGGCGTTTCTCCAGAGTGCGGCGGGGCAGGCGATCAAGTCGGCGATGCGTCAGGCAGCCAATCAGTTCGGGCGCCAGTTGGTGCGTGGTTTGATGGGTTCGCTACTGGGTGGCAGCAAACGTCGGTAACCGCTGCCAGGAGGCTGCGATCAGGCGTGAAACGCCCACAAGCCGTGGCCGTCGCGATTTTTCGGGCCCAGCGAGGTGCCTGAGGTGCGACTGCCGAGCAGTCGATCGCAGCCTTGTGCCTCGTCAGGCACTGTAGCCAGGGACAAAAAAGGCGCCCGAAGGCGCCTTTTTAATGCAAATCAGTTCAAACGATGAACTTGGTCGCCAACCAGAACAACCCGGCCGACAGGGCCACGGTTGCAGGCAGGGTCAGGACCCAGGCCAGCAAGATTGTCTTGACGGTACCGCCTTGCAGGCCGCTCTTGTTCGCCACCATGGTACCGGCAACACCCGACGACAGTACGTGGGTGGTCGATACCGGCAGGCTAAAGATATTGGCCATGCCGATGGCGCACGCCGCAGTGATCTGAGCCGACATGCCTTGGGCGTAGGTCATGCCCTGCTTGCCGATTTTCTCACCGATGGTCAGTACCACACGCTTCCAGCCAACCATGGTACCCAGGCCCAAGGCCAGGGCAACAGCGAGGATCACCCAGAATGGGGCGTACTCGGTCGTAGCGGTCAGGTCTTTGCGCAGTTTGTCCAGGTCAGCCTTCTCGCGGGGTTGCAGGCCTGGCAGCTTGCCTACCTTCTTGGCGGTGTCGTCCAGACACAGCAGGTAACGACGCACTTCAACGCGTTTTTCCGGCGTCAGTGAGCGGTACTCGGTCACGCCCTTGAGCGAGTCGAGCAAGGCATTGATGGTGGGCTCGGTTTGCTGCGGGTTGCAACTGAACTGCTCTGGCAGGTCGCCATCTTTGGCTTTGCCCAGGGCCAGGAACTCACCCAGGGTCGCTTCGTTACGCTGGTAGAACTGGTTCAGGTGCAGGGTAGCGTCACGGGTTCGCTCGATCTGATAAGTGGTGCTGTTCAGGTCAAGAACGAACTGTGCCGGAACGATACCGATCAGCACCAGCATGATCAGGCCAATACCTTTCTGACCATCGTTGGAGCCGTGTACGAAGCTCACACCCATCGCCGACATTACCAGCACCAGGCGATTCCAGAACGGTGGGTGCTTCTTGTCGTCGAGCTTGCGACGCTGTTCGGGCGTCTTGTGCATTTTCGACAGCGGGCGCCACCATTTCAGCCCCAACAGCACCAGCGCAGCTACGGCAAAGCCGGCCATGGGCGAGAGCACCAGGGACATGCCGATGTCGATAGCTTTCTGCCAGTTGACCCCGTCGCCCAGTGGAATATCGCTGATCAGTGCGTTGGCCAGGCCGACACCAAGGATCGAGCCGATCAAGGTGTGGGAGCTGGAAGCCGGGATACCGAAGTACCAGGTGCCAAGGTTCCAGGCAATGGCGGCGGCGAGCAAGGAGAAGACCATGGCCAATCCATGACCGGTGTTCACATTGATCAGCATCTCTACCGGCAACAGGTGAACGATGGCATAGGCCACCCCGACACCGCCGAGCAGAACGCCAAGGAAATTGAACACCCCGGAAAAGAACACCGCCAGGTGTGGGGGCATGGCTTTGGTATAAATGACTGTAGCTACCGCGTTAGCGGTGTCATGAAAGCCATTGATGAACTCGAAGGCGAGTACGAAGGTCAAAGCGAGCAGCAAGCTCACCAGTACCCAGGCATCAAGTCCGCTGAATAAATCGATCATGAAGGTTTTCTGACCCGGTCATAAGGGGGCGCGATTATGCCAGAAATCCCTGTTAATCGATGCACCCACTGCTGACCGGTTCTGGTTATTCACGCGCTTTCCTGAGACAGGACGTGTCGGGAATGGCCGAGGAAATGTCGGCTAAAATCGGTAAAAATCGAGAAAATATAAAGGTTTACAGCAAATCGCGGCATACATTAAAGATTCAAACAACTGTATGAAATTTGTGAGATTCCATTACGATCTGCTCTGGGGGCTGTAACGATCAGCCCCGCAGTATTTTCTCAAGTACCGGTCATCCGCCAGCGATCACCAGGCTAGGGCTCGTCGCTCTTGAGTTCTTTCTCGATCTTTTGCAGTTCCTGGGCAAAGGCCTGGTCAAGCACGCTTGCGCGTTTGCGCCAAGGCTTGCGCTCCGGGTCGGGTTGGGCGGCGTAGGTGGTGACTTCACCGCCGTAAACTTCCTTGTAACGTTGTTCCTGGCGCTCAAGTTCCGCGCGCAGTTCATCTTTCGTCACAGTGCTACCTGTTGGTTGTGAATAAACTCTGGCGTTAACGCGTGAGCGTGGCGCAGTGAGCGCAACGTTCACGTGGCTACGCTGCCAGAGCGCAGTTACTGTCGCAGCAACAGTAGGTTGTAAATAGGCAAGTCGATACCAATAACAGCGGGTTACGCGCCTGGTACTTGCTTCAGTTACCCGTTCCTGACGACGCTAGGCAAGTGTCGATTGGATCCGACGAAGGCCTGCCAAGAGTGCGGGGACGGAACTTGATTATAGCAAGCAAGTTGCAACAGCGTATCCACTCTGTTGTTTCAGTAGTGACAACAAAGGCACGATTTTGTTACGGCGTTGAAATGTACACATGGAAAAGTGCGTCAGATTGACTGCGGGAGTTAGCAATACACGAGGAAGGAAAAAACGGCCTCGCTTCATGGGCAAGGCCGTGCCTGGGACTTCTACGGTGGGTACCTGACCAGTCTCTCCAAGAAGCCACATAGCGGCAGTAGAAAGGTATAAGCAATTGAGGGTAGCGGTCAATTGCGATTATCGGTCGTTGGTTCGATAATCGCCCCAGTGACCGTGAAGTCGAGGTGGACCATGACAGAAGAAACATCGCCCAAAGGGCCCGGACTGAACGATCAGGTGCGCAGCTCGTTTGCGTCGCTGGCGCCGCCCATCGTTGCTTCACCGGCCAGGCGTATCCAGGCCTTCACCGGTGATCCTGACTTCATGACCTCGCTGGCCCGTGGCCTGGCAGTGGTACAGGCATTTCAGGAGCGCAAGCGGCACCTGACCATTGCGCAAATCAGCCACCGCACGGAAATTCCTCGGGCGGCGGTGCGTCGCTGCCTGCATACCTTGATCAAGCTCGGATATGCCACTACCGACGGGCGGACCTATTCGTTATTACCCAAGGTACTGACGCTGGGCCATGCCTATTTGTCTTCGACGCCACTGGCAGTGTCGGCGCAGCCGTACCTGGACCGTATGAGCGATCAGTTGCATGAGGCCTGCAACATGGCCACCCTGGAAGGCGACGACATTCTTTATATCGCGCGCTCAGCCACGGTACAGCGGCTGATTTCGGTGGACCTTTCTGTCGGAGGTCGGCTGCCCGCCTATTGCACGTCAATGGGGCGAATCCTGCTGGCGGCGCTGGACGATGCAACCCTGCACGAGTACCTGGAGCATGCTGACCTGCAGGCCAAGACCAGCCGTACTATTCATGATCCGGTAGCACTGCTTGAGTGCCTGCAACAGGTTCGCCAACAGGGGTGGTGTGTGGTTGACCAGGAACTGGAGCAGGGCCTGCGTTCGATTGCCGTACCGGTCTACGATGCCTCCGGTCAGGTACTGGCGGCGCTGAATGTCAGTACCCATGCCGGGCGAGTAAGCCGTACCGAACTTGAACAACGTTTTTTGCCCATTATGCTGGCAGCCAGTCGTGACCTGAGCACCCAGCTTTTTGCCTGATCCGCACTTTCCCGTTCGATAAACGCACACAGATGCGTTTATCGAATTGCGCCGTTTCTGACGTCTCATTAATGTCCAGCGCACCGGTCAGCCTGTCCTACCGATTCTGATCGTCTGTGCCGTCACGCGCGCACCCGCACAGCCGCGCGCTCCTACTGGATAAAAATAATGAACAGTCCCCAAGCTGCTGCTGTTGGAAACTGCCTTGATGTGCAGTCCTTCATCAATACTCAACCGCTATCGCGCTACCAATGGCGAGTGGTGATCCTGTGTTTTCTGATTGTTTTCCTTGATGGCCTGGACACCGCAGCCATGGGCTTTATTGCCCCGGCGCTGTCTCAGGACTGGGGGATCGACCGCGCTAGTCTGGGCCCGGTGATGAGTGCGGCGCTGATAGGTATGGTTTTCGGCGCGCTGGGCTCAGGGCCGTTGGCTGACCGCTTTGGCCGCAAGGTGGTGTTGGTGGGCGCGGTGGTGGTGTTTGGTGCATTCAGCCTGGCCTCGGCCTACAGCAACAACGTCGACCAGTTGCTGGTACTGCGCTTTCTGACCGGTCTGGGCCTGGGCGCCGGTATGCCCAATGCCACCACGCTGCTCTCTGAGTACACCCCTGAGCGGCACAAGTCACTGCTGGTCACCAGCATGTTCTGCGGTTTCAACCTGGGCATGGCCGGAGGCGGTTTTATCTCCGCCAAGCTGATCCCGGCGTTCGGCTGGCACAGCCTGCTGCTGATCGGCGGTGTATTGCCGCTGATTCTGGCTGTGGTGCTGCTGGTGTGGTTGCCGGAATCGGCCCGTTACCTGGTGGTACGCAATCGCGGTACCGACAAGATCCGCAAGACGCTGGCCCCCATCGACCCGGCGTTAGTCGGGCAGGCGGCAAGCTTCAGTGTGCCGGAGCAGAAAACCGTCAAGGCCCGCAATGTGTTTGCGGTGATCTTCTCCGGCACCTACAGCGTCGGTACATTGCTGTTGTGGCTGACCTATTTTATGGGCCTGGTCATTGTCTACCTGCTGACCAGTTGGTTGCCGACCCTGATGCGTGACAGCGGTGCGAGCATGGAGCAGGCGGCGTTCATCGGTGCCTTGTTCCAGTTCGGTGGCGTGCTCAGTGCCGTGGCCGTGGGGTGGGCGATGGACCGTTACAACCCGCACAAGGTGATTGGCACGTTCTATCTGCTGGCCGGGGTGTTTGCCTACGCAGTAGGACAGAGCCTGGGCAATATCACCTTACTGGCAACCCTGGTGCTGATTGCTGGCATGTGCGTGAACGGCGCGCAATCGGCCATGCCGTCACTGGCTGCACGCTTCTACCCGACTCAGGGGCGGGCCACCGGCGTCTCGTGGATGCTCGGTATCGGCCGTTTCGGCGCCATCCTCGGGGCCTGGATGGGCGCTACTTTGCTGGGGCTGGGTTGGAACTTCGAGCAGGTGCTGACCGCGCTGGTGATCCCGGCCGGCCTGGCCACGGTAGCAGTGGTCATCAAGGGCATGGTCAGCCACGCCGATGCGACCTGACGGGGCATTTCCTTGCCTGATTATTTGTGGGTGCTGGCCTTGCCAGCGATGCAGACACCGCGCAATAGCTGACATCGCGCCGACCTCATCGCTAGCAAGGCTGGCTCCCCCAATAAAGCAGCATGCCCGCTCCTACAGCTAATACATAGCAGGACAACAATCGGTTCGATAATCGAACGGTTAGTCGATTATCGGATTGTACCGCTCCAAACCCCGTCTTAATCTGAACCCATACCGGCGCCACCCCAGGCGCCTTGCACACCGACCTCGACTCAGCATATCCAGGAGTCTGCAATGGCTGAAATACTCTCGCTCCACGACGCCGTGAAGCAGTTCGTCCACGACGGTGACAGCGTCGCCCTCGAAGGTTTCACGCACCTGATTCCAACTGCCGCCGGGCATGAAATCATTCGTCAGGGCAAGAAAGAGCTGACCCTGGTCCGTATGACGCCAGACTTGATCTACGATCAGCTGATCGGTGCCGGGTGTGCCCGCAAACTGATTTTTTCCTGGGGCGGAAACCCTGGTGTAGGTTCGCTGCACCGTTTGCGCGATGCCGTGGAAAAGCAGTGGCCGCAGCCGATGGACATCGAAGAACACAGCCACGCTGACTTGGCCAACGCTTATGTCGCTGGTGCCTCGGGCCTGCCGTTCGCGGTGCTTCGCGCTTACGCCGGTTCGGACCTGCCCAAGGTCAATCCACTGATCAAGAGCGTTACCTGTCCGTTCACCGGTGAAGTCCTCGCCGCCGTGCCTTCGGTGCGTCCGGATGTGACCGTGATCCACGCGCAAAAGGCTGACCGCAAGGGCAACGTACTGCTTTGGGGCATTCTCGGCGTGCAGAAAGAAGCAGCTTTGGCGGCCAAGCGCTGCATTGTCACTGTCGAGGAAATTGTCGACGACCTCAACGCACCGATGAACGCCTGCGTGCTGCCGACCTGGGCTTTGTCGGCAGTGTGCCTGGTACCGGGCGGCGCACACCCGTCCTACGCCCATGGTTACTACGAGCGTGACAACCGCTTCTACCAGGCCTGGGACCCGATTTCCCGCAGTCGCGAAGCGTTCAGCGCGTGGATCGACGAATACATTCGCGGCACCGCCGACTTCACTGAATTCAAGGCAAAACTGGCCAGCGCTTCGGAGGCTGCACAATGAGCTACTCCACCAATGAAATGATGACCGTCGCCGCCGCCCGTCGTCTGCGTAATGGTGCCGTGTGCTTCGTCGGTATCGGCCTGCCTTCCAAGGCCGCCAACCTGGCGCGCCTGACCTCCTCGCCAGACGTGGTGTTGATCTATGAGTCCGGCCCGATCGGCGCCAAGCCGAGCGTGCTGCCATTGTCGATCGGTGACGGCGAGCTGGCTGAAACCGCTGACACCGTGGTCCCCACCGGCGAGATTTTCCGCTACTGGCTGCAGGGTGGTCGTATTGATGTGGGCTTCCTCGGTGCCGCCCAGGTTGACCGTTTCGGCAACATCAACACCACCGTGGTTGGCGACTATCATCAACCGAAAGTGCGCCTGCCAGGCGCCGGTGGCGCACCGGAAATTGCCGGTTCTGCCAAGCAGGTGCTGATTATCCTCAAGCAATCCAACCGTGCCTTTGTCGATAAACTCGACTTCATCACCTCGGTCGGCCACGGCGAAGGCGGTGACTCGCGTAAACGCCTGGGCCTGCCTGGCGAAGGGCCGGTCGGTATCATCACCGACCTGTGCATCATGGAGCCTGAAGCTGGCACCCATGAGTTCGTCGTTACTTCGATCCACCCAGGTGTGACCCGCGAGCAGATCATTGCCGCCACCGGTTGGGCAATTCGTTTTGCCGATGACGTGCAAACCACCGTCGAGCCAAGCGACGTCGAACTGACCGCCTTGCGTGATCTGGAAGCACGTACGGCTGCTGCCCACGGCCAAGCGCCAGGAGAAGCGTGATGCGTGACGTCTTTATCTGCGATGCCATTCGCACCCCCATCGGCCGCTTCGGCGGCGCCTTGGCCGGCGTGCGCGCCGATGATCTGGCCGCAGTGCCGATCAAGGCGTTGATCGAGCGCAACCCACAGGTGCAATGGGACCTGCTGGACGAAGTATTTCTTGGTTGCGCCAACCAGGCCGGCGAAGACAACCGTAACGTTGCGCGCATGGCACTGCTGCTGGCAGGCCTGCCGGACAGCGTGCCGGGTGTCACTCTCAACCGTCTCTGCGCCTCGGGCATGGACGCGGTCGGTACGGCGTTCCGCGCCATTGCCAGCGGCGAGATGGAGTTGGCGGTTGCCGGCGGCGTCGAGTCGATGTCGCGTGCTCCCTTTGTTATGGGCAAAGCTGACAACGCCTATTCGCGCAACATGAAGCTCGAAGACACCACCATCGGCTGGCGCTTCATCAACCCGTTGATGAAGGCCCAGTACGGTGTCGATGCAATGCCGCAAACGGCCGACAATGTCGCCGACGACTATCAGGTCTCACGCGCTGATCAAGACGCCTTCGCGCTGCGCAGTCAGCAACGCACCGCCGCGGCTCAGGCGGCAGGCTTCTTCGCCGAAGAGATCGTGCCAGTGCGTATCGTCCACAAAAAAGGCGAAACCATCGTCGAGCAGGATGAGCACCCACGGGCCGACACCACCCTCGAAGCCCTGACTCGTCTGAAACCGGTCAACGGCCCGGACAAGACGGTCACCGCCGGTAATGCCTCGGGCGTCAACGATGGTGCTGCGGCGTTGATCCTGGCCTCAGCTGAGGCGGTGAAAAAACACGGCCTGACCCCACGCGCCCGCGTTCTCGGCATGGCCAGCGCCGGTGTGGCGCCACGGGTGATGGGCATTGGTCCGGTACCGGCGGTGCGCAAATTGACCGAGCGCCTGGGTGTGGCGGTCAGCGATTTTGATGTCATCGAACTCAACGAAGCGTTCGCCAGCCAAGGCCTGGCCGTGCTGCGAGAACTGGGTCTGGCCGATGATGCGCCGCAGGTCAATCCCAATGGTGGCGCCATTGCCCTCGGTCATCCACTGGGCATGAGTGGTGCGCGCCTGATCCTTACGGCCTTGCATCAGCTGGAAAAGTCCGGCGGTCGCAAGGGCCTGGCGACCATGTGCGTTGGGGTAGGGCAGGGCCTGGCCCTGGCTATCGAGCGAGTGTAAATCAATGACCCTGGTCAGGCGGCCCCCACGCAGGGCCGTGTGATCAGGGTGATTGTTTGTGGAACGAGAGTGTTACTGGTTGTGTCTAGACTCCAGTAACCCTCCAAGAGTGAACAGTCATGACTTCAGCTTATTACACCGGTGAGGAACGCAGTAAGCGCATCTTCGCCATCGTCGGTGCTTCCTCGGGCAACCTGGTGGAGTGGTTCGACTTCTACGTCTACGCCTTCTGTGCCATCTACTTTGCCCCGGCCTTTTTCCCTTCTGACGATCCGACGGTGCAACTGCTCAATACCGCCGGGGTGTTTGCTGCCGGCTTTCTGATGCGACCCATTGGTGGCTGGCTGTTTGGCCGGGTCGCTGATCGTCATGGTCGCAAGAATTCGATGATGATCTCGGTGCTGATGATGTGCGCCGGGTCCCTGGTTATTGCCTGTTTGCCGACGTACGCCTCGATTGGCGCCTGGGCCCCAGCGTTGTTGTTGCTCGCGCGCTTATTTCAGGGTCTGTCAGTGGGCGGCGAATATGGCACCACCGCAACTTACATGAGTGAAGTAGCCCTGCGCGGCCAACGTGGCTTCTTTGCCTCGTTCCAGTATGTGACCCTGATCGGCGGCCAGTTATTGGCCGTGCTGGTGGTGGTGATTCTCCAGCAACTGCTCAGCGAGGACGAACTGCGTGCCTGGGGCTGGCGGATTCCGTTTGTAGTGGGGGCTGTTGCGGCGGTTATTTCCCTGTTCCTGCGCCGTTCGCTGGAAGAGACGAGCAGCGCCGAAACCCGTAACGACAAAGAGGCCGGGAGTATTTCCGGGCTGTTCCGTCACCACTCGGCAGCGTTCATTACCGTGCTCGGCTACACCGCCGGCGGCTCGCTGATTTTCTACACCTTCACCACCTACATGCAGAAGTACCTGGTCAATACCGCTGGCATGAGCGCCAAGACCGCCAGCTTCATCATGACCGGCGTATTGTTCCTGTATATGTGCATGCAGCCGTTGTTCGGCATGCTCTCCGACCGTATTGGCCGACGCAATTCGATGCTGCTGTTCGGCGCCCTGGGCACCGTGTTCACGGTACCGATCCTGCTGGCATTGAAAACCGTCACCAGCCCGTTTCTGGCCTTCGTGCTGATTACCTTCGCGCTGTGTATCGTCAGTTTCTATACCTCTATCAGCGGCCTGGTCAAAGCCGAGATGTTTCCGCCGCAGGTTCGCGCGCTGGGTGTGGGGCTGGCCTATGCAGTGGCCAACGCGATGTTTGGGGGTTCGGCTGAATATGTCGCCTTGGGCTTGAAGTCCATGGGCATGGAGAACACCTTTTACTGGTACGTTACCGCGATGATGGCGATTGCTTTCCTGTTCAGCCTGCGTCTGCCGAAACAGGCAGCGTACCTGCACCACGATCATTGACCTGTTGAAGGATTTGCAGATGAACCCGCGACCGGGCAATCAGTTGTTCGATGCCTACTTCACCGCAGCAGCCATGCGCGAAGTGTTTTCCGACCGTGGCCGGGTGCAGGGTATGCTCGATTTCGAGGCTGCCCTGGCGCGCGCCGAAGCGTCCGTGGGGTTGATTCCCCAGGTCGCGGTGGCTCCCATCGAGACCGCCTGCCAGGCGGAGCGCTACGATTTTGCGGCGCTGGCAGAAGCCATCGGCAGTGCCGGCAATTCGGCTATCCCGCTGGTCAAGGCCTTGGGCAAGGTGATCGCCAGTGGCGTACCCGAAGCCGAGCGTTATGTGCATCTTGGCGCCACCAGCCAGGACGCAATGGACACCGGTCTGGTCCTGCAACTGCGGGCCGCGCTGAACCTGATCGAAACCGACCTGCACCACCTGTCGGATGCTCTGGCCCGTCAGGCCCAAGCCCATGCCGATACACCATTGGCCGGACGCACCTGGCTGCAGCATGCCACGCCAGTGACCCTGGGCATGAAGATTGCTGGCTGGCTCGGCGCATTGACCCGTCATCGTCAGCGTCTGCAGGAGCTCAAGCCGCGCTTGCTAACCTTGCAGTTCGGCGGTGCATCCGGGACCCTGGCGGCGCTCGGCGATAAAGCGCTGCCGGTGGCGGAGGCCCTGGCCAAACAACTGAACCTGCAACTGCCGGAGCAGCCTTGGCACACCCAGCGCGACCGTTTGGTGGAGTTCGCTTCGGTACTCGGTCTGATTGCCGGCAGCCTGGGCAAGTTGGGTCGTGACATCAGTTTGTTGATGCAGACTGAAGCGGCGGAAGTGTTCGAGCCTTCGGCGCCGGGCAAAGGCGGTTCCTCGACCATGCCGCACAAGCGTAATCCGGTGGGCGCCGCAGTACTCATCAGTGCGGCAACGCGGGTGCCGGGCCTGGTCTCGACCCTGTTGAGCGCCATGCCGCAAGAACACGAACGTAGCCTGGGGCTGTGGCATGCCGAGTGGGAGACCCTGCCGGAGATCTGCTGTCTGGTATCCGGTGCCTTGCGTCAGGCGCAGATCATTGCTGATGGCTTGCAGGTCGACGCTGCGCGCATGCGCCAGAACCTCGACCTGACCCAGGGCCTCGTACTGGCCGAAGCGGTGAGCATTGTCCTTGCCCAGCGCCTGGGCCGCGACGCTGCCCATCATCTGCTGGAAACCTGCTGCAAGCGTGCAGTCGCTGAACAACGTCACCTGCGCGCGGTGCTTGGCGACGATCCACTGGTCAGCGCCGAACTCTCGGCAGACGAACTCGATCGTCTGCTTGACCCAGCCCACTACCTTGGCCAGGCCTGCGTCTGGGTCGAGCGGGCGTTGGCTGAACATCACCGTTTCAATGCCTGAGGAGGCTGCAGTGGCACAGGTACAACTCGCCGATGGCGTAATCAACTATCAACTCGACGGCCCTGAAGGCGCGCCGGTATTGGTGTTGTCCAACTCGCTGGGCACTGATCTGCACATGTGGGACACCCAGGTCCCGGCATTTGCCGCGCATTTTCGCGTGCTGCGCTACGACACCCGTGGCCATGGCCGCTCGCTGGTCACCGCAGGTCCTTACAGCATCGAACAGTTAGGCCAGGATGTGTTGGCACTGCTTGATGCCTTGAAGATCGAGCGCGCGCATTTCTGTGGCCTGTCCATGGGCGGTCTGATCGGCCAGTGGCTGGGGATCAATGCTGGCGCGCGCCTGAACCGTTTGATCGTCTGCAACACCGCAGCCAAGATTGGCTCGCCGGACACCTGGAATCCACGTATTGAAATGGTCTTGCGTGATGGCCAGGCGGCGATGGTTGGCCTGCGCGATGCTTCGATCGAACGCTGGTTCACCTCGGGCTATGCGTCGAGTAATCCTGACCAGGCCAAGCGCATCACCGACATGCTCGCCGCCACCTCGCCAGAAGGCTATGCGGCCAACTGCGGCGCAGTACGTGATGCCGATTTCCGTGGACAACTGGGCGAGATCAAAGCGCCCCTCTTGGTCATCTCCGGTAGCCACGATGCGGTAACGCCGCCTGCGGGTGGGCTGTTCATTCAGGAAAACGTGGCGGGCGCCGAATACGCCGAGTTCCATGCCGCGCACCTGTCCAATGTCGAAGTCGGCGAGCCGTTCAGCCGTCGGGTGATCGATTTCCTGCTGGCCCGATGAGGAGCATTTCGTGGACGAAAAACAACGGTACGAAGAAGGCATGAAGGTACGTCGTGCAGTGCTTGGCGATGTTCATGTCGACCGCAGCCTGAACAACCTGACCGCGTTCAACAGCGAGTTTCAGGAGATGATCACCCGCCATGCCTGGGGTGATATCTGGACCCGTCCAGGCCTGCCGCGCCATACCCGCAGCCTGATCACCATCGCCATGCTGATCGGCATGAACCGTAACGAAGAACTCAAGTTGCACTTGCGCGCCGCCGCCAGCAATGGCGTGACCCGCGAAGAGATCAAGGAAGTGCTGATGCAGAGCGCGATCTATTGCGGCATTCCGGCGGCCAATGCCACCTTCCACCTGGCCGAGTCGGTGTGGGATGAGTTGGGGGTTGAGTCGCGCGTTTGACCTTTAGCACCCCTGCGCCGGCAATGCCGGCGCAGGCTACAGCTAGCAGAGACTGTGAAAGCGTGGATTCACACCCGCGCTTTCTTCTGCCGAACAGCCACAGGCCCGACATTGCGCTCAATGGCCTGTTTCAACGCCGGGCGCATCCCCAGCAGAAACCCCAGTTCCGCCACCACAAACAATGGTCCGATGATCAACCCGCTCAGATCATCGACAAAGGCAGGTTTGCGTCCTTCATAGTGGTGCCCGACAAACTGTATCGCCCAGCCAAGCACAAACAGCCCCAAGCCCGCGCTCAACCAGACCAGGGTGCTTTGCAGCGCCAGCACTTGTCCGGCCCAGAGGCACAGCCCCAGCAGCAGGGCCATGATCAGGCCAAATTGCTGATCCAGACACAGGTAGAACCACCCGGTCACCAGCGCAACCAGCAACGCCGGCGACAACCAGATTCCACTCAGCTCCAAGCCTGGGCGTGACAGCAGCACAGTGACCGCCAGCACGATCATGGGAATGCCGACGAAGTGGGTGGCGATATTGCGCGGGTCACGGTGATAGGCCGCATATTGACTGAGGTGTTCGACCAGGTTTTTCATTATTGTTCCTCCT
Source organism: Pseudomonas sp. S06B 330 (assembly GCF_002845275.2). NCBI lineage: Bacteria > Pseudomonadati > Pseudomonadota > Gammaproteobacteria > Pseudomonadales > Pseudomonadaceae > Pseudomonas > Pseudomonas tussilaginis. The sequence continues at coordinate 1,213,502 of NZ_CP088149.1, forward strand.
GTAGGGTGGCGCTGAGCATGCCCTGCAGACATTCTGGCTGTCTGTCGGCTAGCCGACAGAGTTGATCGTTGAGGCAATATGACTACTGATCCCGCCTGGCGGACCTCCTTGCTCCAGGGGCACTGGTTCAAGCACCTGCCCCTTTTGCTTCAGGATAGTCTGTTGGAATTGGCCCGCCCGCGTGAACTGGCAGCCGGGCAGTACCTGTTCCAGCGGGGCGATGCACCTTGTGGCTTGTATGCGGTGCTGACGGGCAGCATGCGCGTCGGTGCAATTAGCAGCGAAGGCAAGGAGGCGTTGCTGACGCTGATCGAGGCGCCGCAGTGGTTCGGTGAGATCAGTCTGTTCGATGGCCAGCCGCGCACCCACGATGCCCTGGCAGAGGGTGCGACTCGCCTACTGTGGATACCTCAGGCAGCGCTAATGGCATGCTTGGCGCAGCAGCCCGCGTACTGGCGCGACTTCGCCTTGCTGATGAGCCAGAAATTGCGCCTGGTGTTTATCGCGCTGGAGCAGCAGAGCTTATTGACCGCAGGTCCGCGGGTGGCTCATCGACTCCTGCAGGTCGCCGCCGGTTATGGTGAGATGGAGGGCAGTCGGCGTTTATTGCAACTGTCCCAGGAGCAGCTGGCGTTGATGCTGTCGCTATCGCGCCAGACGACCAATCAAGTTCTCAAATCGCTGCAACAGGAAGGGGCGTTACGTTTGGGGTATGGCGAGATCGAGATTCTCGACCTCGCCCGTCTGCAAGCACTGGCTTGCCCGGTCAATGTCTAGAGAATGCTGATCGGGTAGCTGACGATCAGACGGTTCTCGTCAAAGGCATTACTGCTGAAGTCACGACGCATGGTCGAGTTGCGCCATTTGAATGACAGGTTTTTCAGCGTGCCCGACTGGATCACGTAGGCCAGCTCAGATTCACGCGCCCACTCCTTGCCGTCGCTGACGGTTGCCGTCTGGACGTCGTCACCGCTGATATAGCGGTTCATCAGGGTCAAGCCGGGGATACCGACGCCGGCAAAGTTGAAGTCATGGCGCAGTTGCCAGGAGCGCTCTTTGGCGTTGTCGAAACTGGAGTTGTAGCTGTCGTTGGCCAGGGTGCCGCCACTAGTGCCATTGACCCGCATCCAGGCATCGTCGCCACTGACCTTTTGCAGGCCGACATAAAAGGTATTACTGCCGTACTTGGCTGAGAGCAGTGCCGAGGCCGTGCGGTTGTCCAGCTCACCGGCGCGTTCGGCACCGTCTTCCTTGCCGAAGAAGTAACCGAGGTTAGCGCCTAACGTCCAGTCACCCAACGGCTGGCTGTGCACCAAGTTGATGAACTGCTGACTGTAGATGTCCTTGAGTTCAGCATTCCATAGGCCAATGAGGGTGCGCTTGTCGTTGAACGTATATTCACCACCGGCAAAGTTGAAGCGGTCGGAGGTGAACGCCGCTCTGCCGTTCATCGACATATCTTCCATGCTCGCGTCGTTGCGCGGACTGTTGGCGCGAAACTGGCCGGCGTATAGGGTCAGACCTTCGATTTCCTGGGAAGTGACCTGTCCACCGCGAAAGGTCTGTGGCAGAGAGCGGCCATCATCCGAGCGCAGGATCGGCAGCACTGGCATCCACTCACCCACCTTGAGTTCAGTGTTGGACACCTTGGCCTTGAGCGCCACACCCAGGCGGCCGAAATCGTCGGCAGGGCGGCCATCGTCATGCACCGGCAACAGTTGGGTATTTGCAGTACCCCTACCGCCATCGAGCTTGACCGAGTACAGGCCGAGTACATCAACGCCGAAGCCGACGATGCCTTGGGTGAAACCGGAGCGGGCGTCGAGGATGAAGCTCTGGGTCCATTCCTCAGCCTTGCCTTGGGGGTTGGCCGGGTCGACGAAATTGCGGTTGATGTAGAAGTTGCGCAGGTTGAGATTGACCTTGGCATCTTCGACAAAGCCACCATCAGCGGCCAGGACGGGGAGGGTGCAAGTCATGGCCAACAAGCCGGGAAGCAGGTGTCGTGCGGGTGTGCTCATTGTCTGTGTCTCTTGTTTTTATTCAAGCCGAAGCCATCCGCTGCGACGTGTAAAAGGCGCAGGCCGGGCAACAGTCTTTGGGGAATACGTTGGAAACGCTGCGAAGCGATGGTGCGGCGGGGGGAGGGTGTGAATCAATTCGTTACAGCGGGTATTGGGCGATAACCGAACACTAACTGAATAGTTAGTTTTGGTTTAGAACCTCGGTGTCCCTATCGCCGGCAAGGCCGGCTCCCACCATAGATCTGTGCAACTGCGCACCTCTGGGAGCCGGTCTTGCCGGCGATGGCAGCGCTAAGGTGTTAAGTCGAGCAGCATAAAAAAGCCCACCGCAAGGGTGGGCTTGTGAACCACAAACCAGCTTCAGCCTTTCGGCGTTTCAGCCGCAGCCTGCTGCTGCGCCTGATCGGTCTGCTCGTACCAACCGCCACCGAGGGCCTTGTACAGGTTGACCTCGCTGACCAACTGCGACAGGCGGTCGCTGATCAACGACTGCTGGGTGTTGAACAGCTGACGCTGAGCGTCGAGGAAGGTCAGGTTACTGTCGACACCAATGCGGTAGCGACGCTCGGCCAGGCGGTAGTAGTCCTGGTTGGCGGCGACCAGATCGCGCTGGGCTTGCAACTGATCGTTGAAGGTCTTGCGTGCGGCGAGGCCATCGGAGACTTCCTGGAAGGCGGTCTGAATGGTTTTCTCGTACTTCGCGACGTTGATGTCCTTCTGGATCTTCGAGTAATCGAGGCTGGCACGCAGGGCACCGGCGTTGAAGATCGGCAGGTTGATCTGCGGCTGGAACAGCCAGGTACCCGAACCACCGTTGAACAGCCCGCTCATGTCCGGGCTCAGGGTCCCGGCATTGGCGGTCAGGCTGATGCTCGGGAAGAACGCTGCGCGGGCCGCGCCAATGTTGGCATTGGCGGCCTTGAGCAGGTGCTCGGCTTCCTGAATGTCCGGACGGCGCTGCAGCAGGTCGGACGGCAGGCCAGCAGGCACTTCGGCCAACAGGTCGCTGTCCAGGCTCTGCGCCGCAGGCAGGTTGGCCGGCACACCGGTGCCGAGCAGCACAGCCAGGCTGTTCAGGTCTTGGGCTACCAGGCGCTGATACTGTGCCAACTTGACCCGAGCGCCTTCAACTGACGTGCGCGCCTGGCTCAGGTCCAGGGCCGAAGCGACACCCACTTCATTGCTGCGCAAGGTCAGCGCATAGCTTTGCTCGTAGGTCTTGAGGGTCTCTTCGGTCAGCTTGAGCAGGGCCTGGTCGGCCTGCCAAGTGAAGTAGGCGTTGGCAACGCTAGCGACCAGAGCGATCTGGGTCGAGCGTCGGGCCTGTTCACTGGACAGGTAGATTTCCAGTTGCTGTTCGGTGAGGCTGCGAACCCGACCGAACAGGTCGAGTTCATAGTTGCTCACGCCGAGGGTCGCCGAGTACGAACTGGTGATCCCCGACTCGCCGGTCTGCGACATGTCGGCAGGCATCCGTTGACGGCTGCCGCTGCCATTGGCGCTGACCGCCGGGAACAGGTCAGCCCGCTGAATGCGGTACTGCGCCCGGTAGGCATCGATGTTCAACGCCGCGACCTTGAGGTCACGGTTGTTGACCAGCGAGGTCTGGATCAGTTGCTGCAGCGCCGGGTCATGGAAAAACTGACGCCAGCCTTGCTCGGCGGCAGCCACATCCGCCGACTCGGTCGGCGAATAGGCAGGGCCTTGCGGCCACTGCGCGGCCACCGGCGATTCCGGGGTCTGGTAGTCAGGGATCAGCGAGCAGCCGCCAAGAATGAAAGCGGTTACCGCCAGGGACAACAGGGACTTACTCATTGCCCGCCCTCTAAGCGTGGAGTTTCAGGTGTGGCGTCTTCTTCTTCAGTCTTCTTGCTGGTGAACATAGACGACACGGTTACGAAGAACAGCGGTACCCAGAAGATCGCCAGTACGGTGGCCGTCAGCATGCCGCCGATTACCCCGGTACCGATCGCGTGCTGGCTACCCGAGCCTGCACCGGTGGAGATAGCCAACGGTACCACGCCGAGAATGAACGCCAGCGAGGTCATGATGATCGGGCGCAGACGCATCCGGCAGGCTTCGATCGCGGCATCAGCGAGGCTGCGGCCCTGCTCGTGCAGTTCCTTGGCAAATTCGACGATCAGGATCGCGTTCTTCGCCGCCAGACCAATGGTGGTCAACAGACCCACCTGGAAGTACACGTCGTTGGACAGACCGCGCAGGCTGGTGGCCAGCAGCGCACCAATAATCCCCAATGGCACCACGAGCATGACCGCGATCGGAATCGACCAGCTTTCATACAGGGCGGCCAGACAGAGGAATACCATCAGCAGCGATAGGGCATACAATGCTGGTGCCTGGGAGCCCGACAGGCGCTCCTCGTACGACAGGCCGGTCCAGGAGTAGCCGATACCTTTAGGCAGTTGTGCGGCAATGCGCTCGACTTCGAGCATGGCTTCACCGGTACTGTAGCCAGGGGCTGGCGCACCGAGGATTTCCATCGCCTCAACACCGTTGTAACGGGCAAGCTTCGGTGCCCCGTAGATCCATTCGCCTGTAGCGAAGGAGGAGAACGGTACCATCTCACCGGCGGCGTTGCGCACGTACCACTTCTGCAGGTCTTCCGGGCTCATGCGCGAGGCCGACTCACCCTGGATGTACACCTTCTTGACGCGACCGCGGTCGATGAAGTCGTTGACGTAGCTGGCACCCAAGGCAATCGACAGGGTGTTGTTGATGTCAGCGATGGTCACGCCCAAGGCACTGGCGCGCTCGTCGTCGACGGTCAGTTGGTACTGCGGTTCATCGTTCAGACCGTTCGGGCGCACTGCCGAGAGAATCTTGCTCTGGGCGGCCATGCCGAGGAACTGGTTACGCGCTTCCATCAGCTTTTCGTGACCGACACCGGCACGGTCTTGCAGGAACACGTCGAAACCGGTGGCGTTACCCAACTCCAGTACCGCAGGCGGGGCAAAGGCGAACACCATCGCATCACGGAAGCTGAAGAAGTGCTGCTGGGCACGTGCCGCCAGGTTGAACACGTTGTTTTCGGCGGAACGTTCTTCCCATGGCTTGAGCATGATGAAGGCCATACCCGAGCTCTGACCGCGACCGGCGAAGTTGAAGCCGTTTACGGTGAACACCGAGGCAACGGTATCGGCTTCCTTGTCCAGCAGGTAGCTGCGCATCTCATCGATCACCACCTGGGTCCGTTCGGCACTGGAGCCGGCCGGGGTTTGTACCTGGGCAAACAGTACGCCCTGGTCTTCCTCGGGGAGGAAGGCGGTGGGGATGCGGGTGAACAGCCAGATCATGCCGACCATGATCAACAGGTAGGCCAGCATGTACGGGGCTTTGTTGCGCAGGATGTTGCCCACGCCACGCTCGTAGCTCTGTACGCTGCGGTCGAAGTTGCGGTTGAACCAGCCGAAGAACCCGCGTTTGGCAACGTGATGCTCACCTTTGGCAATCGGCTTGAGCATGGTTGCACACAAGGCCGGGGTGAAGATCAAGGCAACCAGTACCGACAGCGCCATGGCCGAAACGATGGTGATCGAGAACTGCTTGTAGATCACCCCGGTGGAACCACTGAAGAACGCCATTGGCAGCAGTACCGCCGAGAGCACCATGGCAATACCGACCAGGGCACCCTGGATCTGGCTCATGGACTTCTTGGTGGCTTCCTTCGGTGATAGCCCTTCTTCGGCCATTACCCGCTCAACGTTCTCCACCACGACGATGGCGTCGTCCACCAGCAAGCCGATGGCAAGCACCATACCGAACATGGTCAGGGTGTTGATGCTGAAGTCTGCGGCGGCAAGGATGCCGAAGGTGCCGAGCAGTACCACCGGTACCGTCATCGTGGTGATGATGGTGGCGCGGAAGTTTTGCAGGAACAGGTACATCACCAGGAACACCAGCACGATCGCTTCGATCAGGGTGTGGATTACCCCGCTGATCGATTCGGTCACCACTGGGGTGGTGTCATACGGGAATACCGCCTTCATACCTTCTGGGAAGAACGGTTCCAGATCGGCGACGGTTTTGCGCAAGGCTTTGGCCGTGTCCAGGGCGTTGGCCCCGGTTGCCAGCTTGACCGCCAGACCGGAAGCCGGCTTGCCGTTGAACTGGGCGCTGACCGCATAGTTTTCACCGCCAAGGCCGACGGTAGCAACATCACTCAGGCGTACCTGCGAGCCGTCACGGTTGACCTTGAGCAGGATCTTTTCAAACTGCTCGGCGGTTTGCAGACGGGTCTTGCCGATAATGGTGGCGTTGAGCTGGGTGCCTGGCAGGGCGGGCAGGCCGCCGAGCTGACCGGAGGACACCTGGACGTTCTGCGCCGCGACCGCGGTGCGCACGTCGACTGGGGTCAACTGGTACTTGTTCAGCTTGGCCGGATCCAGCCAGATACGCATGGCGTACTGGGCACCGAAGACCTGGAAGTCACCGACACCGGCGGTCCGCGAGATCGGGTCCTGCATGTTGGACACGATGTAGTTGGCCAAGTCGTCCTTGGTCATGCTGCCATCTTCCGAGACCAGACCGATTACCAACAGGAAGTTCTTCACCGCCTTGGTAACACGGATACCCTGCTGCTGCACTTCTTGCGGCAGCAACGGGGTCGCCAGGTTCAGCTTGTTCTGCACTTGAACCTGGGCAGTGTCGGAGTTGGTCCCCTGCTCGAAGGTCGCGGTGATGGTCATGGTGCCGTCGGAGTTACTTTCCGACGAGACATAACGCAGGTTGTCGATACCGTTGAGCTGCTGCTCGATCACCTGTACCACGGTGTCCTGCACGGTTTGCGCCGAGGCGCCCGGGTAGGTCACGGAGATTGCCACGGCCGGTGGCGCGATGCTCGGGTACTGGTTGATTGGCAACTTGAGGATCGACAAGGCGCCGACCAACATGATCACCAAGGCGATCACCCAAGCAAAGATCGGGCGATCGATAAAGAATCTCGACATGGTTTACTCCCCTTTGGCCCCTGCAGGTTTTGCATTGGCCTGGGCTGGCTGAGCAGGCTTGACGTTGGTGGCTTCGCTGACCTTGACCTCAACGCCCGGCTTGACGAACTGCAGGCCCTCGGTGATGACACGGTCACCGGCGTTCAGGCCTTCTTCGATCAGCCACTCGTTACCGACAGTACGGCTGGCCTTGAGCTGGCGCAGCTCGACTTTGTTCTCTTTGTTGACGATCAGTGCCGTTGGCTGGCCCTTCAGGTCACGCGTAACGCCTTGTTGTGGGGCGAGGATGGCCTGGGCATTGACCCCGGCTTTGAGGCGCGCGTGTACGAACATGCCCGGCAGCAGGTTGTGCTCAGAGTTAGGGAACACGGCCCGCAGGGTCACGGAACCGGTGGTCTGGTCAACCGAGACTTCGGAGAACTCCAGGCGACCTTCCTGACGGTAGGTGCTGCCATCTTCCAGGGTCAGGGTGACCTTGGCGGCGTTGTCACCGACCTTCTGCAACTGACCGCTTTCCAGCTCGCGGCGCAGCTTGAGCATCTCGGCCGAGGACTGGGTGACGTCGACGTAGATTGGGTCAAGCTGTTGGATCACCGCCATGGCGTCAGCCTGGCCATTGTTGACCAGGGCACCTTCGGTGACCGCAGAACGACCGATACGACCGCTCAACGGAGCCAGGACCTTGGTGTAACGCAGGTCAATCTGGGCGCTGCGCAGTGCCGCTTCAGCCTGCAAACGTTTGGCTTGCGCGTCGTCGTATTCCTGACGGCTGACGGCCTGTTCGGCAACCAGTTGCTTGTAGCGCTCGGACAGCGAACGGGTCGACTGCAGGTTGGCCTGGGCACTGGCCAGGGTCGCCTCGTACACCGACGGGTCGATCTGGTACAGCTGCTGGCCTTCCTTGACCTCAGTGCCTTCTTTGAACTGGCGCTTGAGAATGATGCCGTTAACTTGCGGACGAACTTCGGCGATGCGGTAAGCGGTAGTGCGCCCCGGCAAGTCGGACGTCAAGGTGTAGGCCTGGGTTTGCAGGGTCACGACGCCGACCTGAGGAGCTTGCGCTGCGGGCGCCGCCTCTTCCTTTTTACAGCCGCTGAGCAGAGTTGCCAGGGCGACGGCGGATACCAGAGCGGTAACAGCTGGCTTGAATTGCATGAAGATCCTCGGGTCGCAAGAGCTGAAGACGCTCAAGAATAAAGGGAAAGTGTGTGAATAGAAAAAATGTTGTCGAGTGGATAAATAGCTTGCTAAGGAATATACTTACATTCATGGTTGTTTGTAAATACCTTGGCGACGATGCCAGAGCGCGTCGCAAGCCTTGAAATTAATCCCCCGGTAACAGCCTGTTAGAGGTTGATCCGGCCTAGCTCCCAGGTGCCTATAGACGTGCCTGGGTCTTGATGAGGTGGTACTGCCATGGTCCGTCGAACCAAAGAAGAAGCCCAGGAAACCCGCACCCAGATTCTTGAGGCTGCGGAGAAGGCCTTCTATAAGCGCGGGGTAGCGCGTACCACACTGGCGGATATCGCCAAGCTGGCGGGCGTGACCCGCGGCGCGATCTACTGGCACTTCAACGACAAGGCCGCGCTGGTCGAAGCCATGCTCGAAAGCCTGCACGAGCCGCTTGATGCCTTGGCCCGCGCCAGTGAAAGCGAAGAGGAGCTTGATCCGCTCGGCTGCATGCGCAAGCTGCTGGTCCAGTTGATGCACCAAATGGTGCTTGACCCGAAAACCCGACGAATCAATGAAATTCTGCATCACAAATGCGAGTTCACCGATGATATGTGTGAGATCCGCCAGCAACGACAGACCTCGACAGTGGAGTGTCACGCCCATATCGCGTTATCGCTGGGCAATGCAGTCAAGCGCGGGCAGTTACCCGCAGATGTAGACCCTGAGCGTGCGGCGCTGGCGATCTATGCCTATATAGACGGCCTGATCCGCCGCTGGCTGCTGCTGCCGGAAAGCTTCGACCTATTGGGTGAAGCTGAGCTGTGGGTCGATACCGGGCTGGATATGCTGCGCTTGAGCCCGGCCTTGCGCAAATGACTATTTGTGAAGGTTTGTGATGAATTGTTTCCACGGCCTTCACTTGTATCCTACTACCGCCCGCGTAGTTGTCTGTCAGGCAACGCCAATGCCGCCGTCAGCCCGAGCAGAGACACCATAGCACTGCCGAGCAATAGATGACGAAATGTCAGTAGCAATTCCTCATGCATCTGCGCGCTCGGCGCACCGGCCTGGAGGCTGCCGAGCAAGGCATCGCCCGTCATGCTCAGGCCTCCCTGCGGCAACATCGCCAGTAACAGCGCCGACATGCAAGCAACCCCCATGGCACCCCCGAGCGAGCGAAACAGGTTACTGGTACTGGTGGCCACGCCGATATCTCGAGGTTCTACGGCGCTTTGGGTAGCGACTAGCGAGGTGGGAAACTGCAGACCCGAGGCAATACCGGTCAAGACCATGAACAGGCCACTGAGCCAGGCAGCCTGAGGCGCCGTGAAGGCCATGCCGACTATGGCAAACGGCATCAACAACGCACCACCAAGAATCTGCGGTTTGTAGCGACCGGTGAAGCTGGTCAGGCGGCCACCGCAGTAGGCACCGATCGGCAAGCCAATGGCCAACGGCAGCAGATGCAGGGCGGCACTGTCGGCACCGGCACCGGTGATGCTCTGATAGCGTAGCGGCATGAGCATCGTCAGGGAAATGGCCTGAAAACTGGTGAAGAACAGCGTGCACCAGCACAAGGTGGCAACCGGATTGGCGAACAGTTTTAGCGGTAACAACGGCTCCGGCGCGCGGCGTTCGTGCAGGACAAACACCAGTAATCCGCCCAGCGCACACAACAGCAAGGCGCTCACTTGCGAGGAATGCCAAGGGTGACCCTGACCGATCAGGGTGATGCCCAGTAACAGGCTTGCCAGACCGAAAATCAACAACGCCGCGCCCATGTAGTCGACCTGCACCTGACGCTGTGGCACTGCCAGGGTCCGCAGCGCACGGCGAGTCACCCACCAGGCCACCAGCCCCAGTGGCAGGTTCAACCAGAAGACCCAGCGCCAAGACAGGTACTCGGTGAGATAACCACCCAGCACGGGCCCGGTGACGCTGGCCAGGGCATACATGCTGCTGAAATAGCCTTGATAGCGGCCGCGTTCGCGCGGTGGAACAAAGTCTCCGATGATCGCCTGGCTGACCGAAACCATGCCGCCAGCGCCGATGCCTTGCAGTACGCGGGCCAACACCAGTTGCTCCATGTTCTGCGCCAAGGCGCAGAACAGTGAGGCCAGGGTGAACAGCGCGGTGCCGGTAAGGATCATCCGCCGCCTACCGTACAGGTCGCCAAGTTTGCCGTAGATCGGCACGGCCACCGTCATGGCCACCATGTAGCCAGAGATCACCCAGGCCAGCAGGCCTACATCATTGAATTGCGCAGAAATCGCCGGCATCGACACAGCAACGATGGTCTGGTCCAAGGCACCAAGGAAAATTGCCAGCATCAACGCGACAAGCACGCTGCGCAGGACCGGTTGCGGAGTGTTCAGTTGCGTCACAGGCCAGCTCGAAAGGCAGGGTTATTTCGCAGGCTGTGCTGCGAAAGCAAGTGCTGGCCAGTGTACTCGATAGCTTGCTAAGCGTCTGCTTCGATGCGTACGTCGTGACGATCGGCGTTGCTTTACCTGAGGGCGCTCAAGGTCGCAGTGTGTGGCACGCAATGGGCCAAGCTGCAACTGGCGGCGGAGTAGGGCTGGTGACGGGTCTGTTCAACCCGGTAAGCCGCAGTGGCATACAGCCCGACGACGGCGGCAATGGCACAGACGACAGCGCACTTCCTGGATTTGAGGCCCATGATGCTCACCTCTTTCAACCTGCACAGGTGCTAGTTAAAGCATAGCTGCGCTTTGCCGAAGCTGCCCGGGCTAGAGCAGGTCGCGGTCCCACTCCGGCTCAGCGGTGAAGCGCTCGGCAAGAAAGTCGAGCATGCTGCGCAAGGTCGCGGGCATGTGCTTGCGCGAGGTGTAAACGGCGTTGAGGTTAAGCGCCTGCGGTTTGGCCTGAGGCAACAGGCGCACCAACTCGCCACTGCGCAGCGCCGCTGCGGTCTGGTAGGTGGGCAACATCGCAATACCGGCACCGGCCAGTGCCGCCCGCTGCAAGGTCATGGCTTCATTGGCGCTGATAGAACCTTGCACCGGCACCGAGAGCGTTTCGCCGTCCACCTCGAAGTGCCAGAGGCTCCGGCCGAAGTAGGAGTGGGTCAGACAGTTGTGCTGCACCAGCTCCTCGACCTGCAACGGCGCCGGGTGTTCGCGCAGATACGCCGGGGAGGCGCAGATCACTGAGCGGCACACGCTCAGGCGACGGGCGATCAGGTTGGGGTCCAGGTCGTTGCTGGTGCGGATCGCCAGGTCGATGCGTTCATCCACCAGATTCACCGTGCGATCGAGCATCTGCAGATCAATCTTCACCCCGGGGTAGCGTTTGACGTAAATGGCGATGGCATCCATCAGTTGGGCCTGGCCGAACGAGGTGCTGACGCTGATACGCAGTTCCCCTCGCGGCGCCTCGTCCGGTGCGCTGACAGCTGCTTGCAGATCGCCGGCAAGTTCGAGCATCTGCCGGCAACGCGGTAGGGTTTCCTGGCCGGCAGCCGTCAGGCTCAGGCGGCGGGTAGTGCGTTGCATCAGGCGTGCGCCGACCCAGCCTTCCAGCTCGGCCAAGTAGCGGGAGACCACCGGGCGCGACAGGTCAAGGTGATCAGCTGCAGCGGACTGGCTGCCAAGGTCCACCACACTAACGAAGACCCGCATTGCTGTCAGACGATCCATGATTTGCCCGCTTTCAGAAACAAACTATGTCCCAGCATCGCATTTTTTGCCTTGGTTCGTGCAACTAAGCTGTTGCACATTGCCTCTCTCACAGGAATTGCCTTGATGCGTCGTTCATTGTCCCTGCGCGGTTTTTTTCTGGCGTTCGCCACCCTTGGGGCCTTGGCCCAGGTTCAGGCCGCCGAGCAGGCGCTGCAACTGGATGTCTATAACCCCGGCAGTGCGGCCTTGTTCCCGGTCAGCTCGGTAATCGTCAGCGGCCAGCACGATGCCATCCTGGTGGATGCCCAATTCGGCAAAGCCCAGGCCGAGCAGGTGCTGAACAAACTTCGCGCCAGTGGCAAGCGGTTGACCACTATCTATATCAGTCATGGTGACCCGGATTACTACTTCGGCCTGCAGACCCTGACCGATGCCTATCCCCAGGCCAAAGTCGTTGCGTCTGCGGCAACGGTTGCCCATATCAAACAGACCATGGCTGCCAAACTGGCCTATTGGGGGCCGCAGATGGGGGCGGACAAGCCTGCGCAACTGGTCGTCCCGCAGGTGCTCTCAGGCAATCAGTTGAAGCTGGAAGGGCAAAGCCTTGAAGTGCTTGGCCTGGACGGTCCGCAACCGGATCGCAGTTTTGTCTGGATTCCGTCAATCAAAGCGGTGGTCGGCGGCGTGGTGGTGGCCAATAACCTGCACGTATGGATGGCCGACACCCAGACGGCGCAATCGCACCAGGATTGGCTGGCGACCCTCAACCGCATTGAACAGCTCAAGCCGCAGGTGGTGGTGCCAGGGCACTACCTGGGCCAGCCCGGCGAGTCACTTGAAGCCGTGCGCTTCAGCGCAGACTACATCCGTGCCTTCGACGAGGAAACCGCCAAGGCTGACAACGCCGCCGAACTGATCGCAGCGATGAAAAAGCGTTACCCGAACCTCGGCGAAGAGAGCTCGCTGGCGCTCAGTGCCAAGGTCGCCAAGGGCGAAATGAAGTGGTAAGTGTTGTTCAATCCTGACAGGAGCATTGCTATGAGCAAGATCGCAATCATCGGGGCAACCGGCCGTGCCGGTAGCCAGTTGCTGGAAGAGGCCCTGCGCCGTGGCCACCGCGTCACCGCCATCGCACGCAATCCGGCCACGCTGCAGGGGCGTGACGGCGTGACTACCGTAGCCTTGGATGTCAACGATGGCGCTGCATTGGAACTGGCGTTGAGCGGACATGATGTGGTGCTTAGTGCTGCACACTTCTCCGGCATCAAGCCACAGGCCATTATCGAGCCGGCGAAGAAAGCCGGGGTCAAGCGACTGCTGGTGGTCGGAGGGGCGGGCAGCCTGCAACTGCCTTCGGGGCACAAAGTGATCGATAGCCCGGACTTTCCCGAAGCGTATAAAGCCGAGGCCACTGCCGGTGGGCATTACCTCGATACCTTGCGTCAGGAGAAGGAACTGGACTGGACCTTCCTGTCACCGTCGGCCGAGTTCGTTGAAGGCGCGCGTACAGGCCGTTATCACCTCGGTAAGGACCACTTGCTGATCGGTGACGATGGCAAGAGCTGGATCAGCTTTGCCGACTACGCAATTGCTATGCTCGACGAAGTGGAAAAGCCTGCCCATTCGCGTCAGCGTTTTACGGTCGGTTACTGAGCCCTGGCACCTGTGGCCTGATCGCACAGCCAGTCGAGCAACTCGGTCAGGGCTGTTGACGATGCTCCCTGCGGGCGGACCAGGTAGTAGGCCTGACCGGTGCTGACCTTGAGCGGGAAGGGCGCTACCAGGCGCCCGCAACTGAGGTCATCTCCGATCAGCGACCAGTCGCCTATCGCCACTCCGGTACCCTGAGAGGCCATGGACATGGCCATGTCCAAGGTCTCGAAATGTTGGGCCTTGCCGTGCCGGGGCAGGGCCGCGCCGGCCGCATTCAGCCAGACGTTCCAGTCGTGCTGGTCGCGGGTCGGGTGCAGCAGCATGTGTTGCTCAAGGTCCGCTAACTGCCGCAAAGGCACAGGGCCTGCCAGTAGCTGCGGGGCACACACCGGTGTCAGTTGCTCATCGAACAACTTTAGCGTGTGCAATCCATTTTGGGGCGCGGCGCCATAGACCACTGCTGCATCGAATACTTCCCGACGAAAGTCCACGCCGTGCTGCACCGTAGTTGTCAGTTCCACTGGCACTTCCGGGCGCAGCGCCTGCCACTCCATCAGCCGTGGCAACAGCCAGCGCATCACGCAGGTCGGCGCCTTGAGTTGCAAGATGGCACTGCGTGCACCGACGTGCTGCACGCCTTCCTCGATCAACGCGAACACCTGCTGCACCCGTGGCAACCAGTCCTGGCCTTCGCGGGTCAGGCTCAGGCCACGGGCCTGGCGCAGGAACAACGCATAACCTAGGTGCTCTTCAAGCCCGGCAATCTGACGACTGACTGCGCCTTGGGTGATGTGCAGCAATTGCGCGGCGCGAGTGAAGTTGCAGCATTGGGCCGTGACCAGAAAGGTATGCAGGGCGGGCAACGGCGGCAGGCGCTTCATCGGGTATAAGCCATGATCTGAGGACATGGCTAGTATGAGCTTTTTTGCATTGTGCCGGTAGCGAGGCAGCGGTCCAATAACGCCTGGTTTCAGCACAATAACAGGCAGACGAACATGGCAACTTGTGGCGAAGTACTGGTAAAACTCCTTGAAGGCTATGGTGTTGACCATGTCTTCGGTATTCCTGGCGTACATACCGTCGAGCTCTACCGCGGGCTGGCACGTTCTTCTATCCGCCACATTACCCCACGCCACGAGCAAGGTGCCGGCTTCATGGCTGACGGCTATGCGCGTACCCGTGGCAAACCGGGCGTCTGCTTTATCATCACCGGCCCAGGCATGACCAACATCACTACCGCCATGGGCCAGGCTTACGCTGACTCGATTCCGATGCTGGTGATCTCCAGCGTCCAGTCGCGCAATCAATTGGGGGGCGGGCGCGGCAAACTGCACGAGCTGCCGGCCCAGGGTGGCCTGGTTGCCGGCGTCGCGGCGTTCTCTCACACATTAATGAGCGCTGATGACCTGCCAGTGGTGTTGGCTCGCGCCTTCGCCGTGTTCGAGGGGGCCCGCCCACGTCCCGTGCACATCGAGATTCCCCTGGATGTACTGGTCGAGGACGCTGACCATCTGCTGGCCAGCACCCCGGTACGAATTGCCCGTGCTGGCGCCGCACCGGCGCCAGTGGCGCAGATGGCGGCCCTGTTGGCCAGCGCCCGGCGTCCGTTGATTCTCGCCGGTGGTGGTTCGATTGCTGCCAGTGCGGCGCTGACCCGCCTGGCGGAATACCTGCAGGCACCCGTGGCACTGACCATCAACGCCAAGGGGGTATTGCCCGCCAACCATCCACTGCAGATAGGTTCCACCCAGTCGCTGGTGGCAACCCGTGAGCTGGTGGCCGAAGCGGATGTGGTCTTGGCGATTGGTACCGAACTTGCCGAAACCGACTATGACGTGACCTTCAAAGGTGGCTTCGAGATCCCAGGTCGCTTGCTGCGCATCGACATCGATCCAGACCAGACCGTACGTAACTATCCGCCGGAAATTGCCTTGGTAGCAGACGCCACAGTGGCCACCGATGCCCTGTTGGTTGCGTTGGCTGATCAACCGGCACCGGTACGCAGTACCGAGTGGGGCGCCAGCCGCGCAGCTTGCTTGCGCGAGCGGTTGCTGGCCGACTGGGACCTGCCGATGCACAGCCAGACGCGCATGCTCAAAACCTTGCTCGAGACCCTGCCGAACGCGGTGCTGGTGGGTGACTCGACCCAACCGGTCTACACCGGCAACCTGACCCTGGATATGGACCAGCCACGGCGCTGGTTCAATGCCTCCACCGGCTACGGCACGCTCGGTTACGCCTTGCCGGCGGCGATGGGCGCCTGGTTGGGCAGTGCTCAAGCAATCGAAGCGCGCCCGCCGGTCATCTGCCTGATCGGTGACGGCGGCCTGCAGTTCACCTTGCCGGAGCTGGCCAGTGCCACCGAGGCGCAGGTACCGCTGATCGTGCTGTTGTGGAACAACCAGGGCTACGAGGAAATCAAGAAATACATGGTCAACCGCGCCATCGAGCCGGTGGGCGTGGACATTTACACCCCGGACTTTATCGGCGTGGCCAAGGCCTTGGGCTGTGCAGCCCAAGCCGTAGGTGATGTGGAGCAGCTACGTGAAGCGCTACGTCAAGCCTGCGACCGCAGGGGGCCGAGCCTGATTGAAATCGACCAGAACCAATGGCAGCAGGCGGTACCCGCATGATGAAGCTTGCCGGTGTTTATATCGAAGGTGTCTGGCAGCACGGCCCGTGCCCGCTTAGCGTGATAAACCCAAGCAACGAACAACAGTTGGCTGAAGTGGCCGGCGGCGACGGCGCAGCGGTGGCGCGTGCGACCCTGGCCGCGCGCAAGGCGTTCAGCGGCTGGTCGAGCAGTACCGGTAGTGAGCGGGCGAAGGTGCTGCGCACGATTGCCGAGGGGGTCGAGGCGCGTCGCGAGCGTCTGGTCACTTTGCAGGCCAGCAACAACGGCAAGCCGTTGGCCGAAGCGCAGCTGGATGTGGACGATGTCATTGCCACCTTCTGCTATTACGCCGACCTTGCCGACGGTTTCGACGCGGGACAGGACTGTGCGGTGGCGTTGCCCACTGACGATTTTGTAGCACGGTTACGGCGCGAGCCATGCGGTGTAGTCGGGTTGATTGTGCCGTGGAATTTCCCCATGGTCACCACCGCATGGAAACTGGCGCCGGCCTTGGCTGCCGGTTGCTGCGTAGTGTTGAAACCGTCTGAAGTCACGCCACTGGCGGAGTTGGAACTGGCCGCAGTGATTGCTGAAGCCGGTTTGCCGGACGGTGTCTTCAACCTGGTCTGTGGCACCGGGATTGCGGTGGGCGCTGCGCTGGCGGCGGATCCACGGATCGCCAAAATCTCCTTCACCGGCAGCAATGCGGTGGGCGTGCAGGTCATGCAGCGTGCCGCCGAGACGGTCAAGGGCGTGAGCCTGGAATTGGGCGGCAAATCCTCTTTGTTGGTGCTGGAGGAAGCGGACCTCGAATTGGCGCTGGAACTGGCCTGCCTGGGTGGCTTTTTCAATGCCGGGCAAATGTGCTCGGCCACCAGTCGGGTGTTGGTGGCGGAGGCCTTGTATGCGGACTTTATCGTCCGGCTCAAGACCCAGGCCGAGTCGATTCGACTGGGTGATCCGCTTGCCGGCGAAAGTGACATGGGCCCACTGGTGAACCACGCGCAGTATCAGCGTGTGCACAAACACATTGCTGCCGGGCTGGACGCTGGCGCGCAATTGCTTTGCGGTGGTTCACGCCCGGCTGAACTGCCGTGCGGGTACTTCATCAGCCCTACGGTGTTTACCGAGGTGCCGTTGGACAGTGCGCTGTGGCGTGAGGAAATCTTTGGTCCTGTGTTGTGTGTACGCTCGGTGGCCAGCGAGGCCGAGGCGGTGGCCCTGGCCAATGACAGTGAGTTTGGCTTGGTTGCCAGCGTCATAAGCCGGGATTTGGGCGCAGCGCAGCGGGTGGCCAACGCACTTGAGGCAGGCTTGGTGTGGGTCAACGCACCCCAGGTGATTTTTCCGCAGACGGCCTGGGGTGGCTATAAGCAGAGCAGTATTGGCCGCGAACTTGGGCCTTGGGGGTTGAGTGCCTTTCAGGAAATCAAGCATGTGGTGACAGCGCGGTAGTGTATTCGGGGCTGCTTTGCAGCCCATCGCCGACAAGTCCGGCTCCCACAGGAGGGCGTCTTTGTCGGTGCCGGTCTACAGTGCACTGCGCAACCGCGCTAGATCCCGCGCGGGCGGCGCGCCATACAGTCGACTGTACTCACGGCTGAATTGCGATGGGCTCTCATAGCCCACCCGATACCCGGCCACTGCAGCTTCGAGCCCATCATTGAGCATCAGCCGTCGCGCTTCCTGCAGACGCAACTGCTTCTGGTACTGCAACGGGCTCATCGAAGTCACCGCCTTGAAGCGGTGATGCAGGGTCGAGCTGCTGAGGTTCACTTCACGGGCCAGGTCATCGATACGCAGCGGGCGATGGAAGTGCTGGTTGAGCCATTCAATCGCCTGGCAAACCCGATGGGTCTGGCTGCTGGACATGGCAATTTCGTAGAGCCGATAGCCTTGCGGCCCCCGCAGCAAGCGGTAGAGTATTTCCCGACGAATCAACGGCGCTAACACCGCGATGTCTTTCGGTGTGTCGAGCAGGCGGATCAAACGCAGCAAGGCATCGAGCAACAGCGGATCTGTGCGCTCGACATACAGCCCGCGACCCGAAGGCAGCGCCGGAACGCCCATCGGCCCGGCTTCGGCAATCAAGCTATTGATCTGCGCCGGGTCAATGTTCATTCGCACCCCTAGGCTCGGGTTCTCCGGGCTTGCCTCAAGCAACACGCCACTGATCGGCAAGGCCACCGAGAGCACCATGTAGTGCAACGGGTCATAGACGTAACGTTCATCCCCCAGACAGATTTCCTTGCTGCCGTGGGCGAGGATGCACAAGGCCGGTTGAGCCAGCGCTGGCATTGAGCGCACGCTTTCCTGGTAACTGACCACGAACAGGTCTTCGATAGCCGACTCGACATTGCTGCTGTGTGGCGCATGACGACGCACCAGGTCGGCCAGCTCCAGGCGCTGCTGCTCCAGGGCGGGATCGAGAACCTGCCGATCGCAGGTGGGGATAGACATCGCGGTACTTCCAGACAAGGACCTGTGCAGCATAGGTTTGTGCAAGCAGTGGCGCTAGCAGAATACTGTCGCCCGCTTGCCTGATCCTGCAGCGCGCAGGATCAGGCAAGCGGGCGACAGGAATGACCTAACGGCACGCGCGAAGCGTCGCCTAACCTGTGCAACCTGGCAATAACAACAGGCTGCTCTAGGAGAAACGCTCATGACCTCGCCACACGCGCTTACCCACCTTGCTTTTATCCGGGCCAGCAGCGGTCGCTCAGTGGAACTGGGCACGCGTTTGCGTCAATTGCTCGAACCTTCGCGACGGGCGCCGGGTTGTCTGCACTTCAATCTGCAACAGTCCCAGGCCGATGCCGACCTTTGGCTGCTCAGCGGATTCTGGCGCGATCAACAGGCGATGAGTGGCTATTTCGCGTCGCCCACCTTGGACCTGTTCGGCGAGCTGGTGCAGGCCCAGGTGGTTGCCAGTCTTGACCTGCATACCTTCGCTGAGCCGTCTGCGGGTTAGAATGGCGTTTTTCGGCAATCGATGTGGATTTGAGGCACATGGCACGTAAAGAATTTTCGCAGTTTGAGGCCGTATCGGCAGCGGTTCGCGGCGACGAGGGCTATTGCGCGGCAATCGCCGTGAAAGGCCTGGGCGCCAGCGGCGCACCCCGCTTTCACAAAGTCCTCGACGGGCAGACGTTCAAGACCGCCCTGGCGGCTGACGAGGCCGCCTGTGCCGAACTTGAACGCCTGCAGGGCGTCAACGACGACGCCGAACTGGTCTGGTAACTCAGCCGTTGACCTGTGGGCGGGCCATCTTGAACAGGTTGCCCAACTCGAAATAGTCCGCAGGCCCACCGCCGCGCAGGATCGGTTGCGCGGCAGCGGTGTCGTAGATGCCGTCCTTGAGCAGATGCTCGGCGATATGCACCGCTACCACCTCACCGAGGATCAGCCAGCTCGGCACCAGCGCTTGATCGGCGCGCTGCAGCTGAATGATCTGGGTCACCTTGCATTCGAACGACACCGGGCTTTCCTGTACCCGCGGCACGGCGATGACGTTCGAGGCCACCGGGGTCAGGCCGCTCAGCGTAAATTCATCGACATCGGCCGGGACCGCGATGCAGCTCTGGTTCATGGCCTCGGCCAGTGGCCGGGTAGCCAGGTTCCAGGCGAACTCGCCGGTTTTCTCGATGTTGTTCAGGCTGTCTTTGCGCCCGACGCTGGAGAAACCGATGATTGGCGGAATGTAGTTGAACGCGTTGAAGAAGCTGTAAGGCGCCAGGTTCAGGCGGCCTTGCTCGTCCTGGGAGGAAATCCAGCCGATCGGGCGTGGGCCGACGATGGCGTTGAACGGGTCGTGGGGCAGGCCGTGGCCTTTTGCGGGTTCGTAGTAATACATCTGCATTGGCCCAAGGGCCTTCCCTGTGAGTAGGCGCCTAGTGTGCCAAGGCTTTGCCTGGCTGAAAACGATTAAGCCCGGCCGAAGCCGGGCTGATTGCGTCGCAGCAGCGATTAGCTGATGCGGTGGGCCTGGGTGCGATCGAAACCATCTTCAGCGAATTTGGCCGCGCCAGTGCGATCAAAACCATCTTCTGCAACGGTAGCCGACTGGGTTTGTACGGCGTTGAAGCTGTGGGCGTTGGTGCGGTCGAAACCGTCTTCGGCGAAAGCGTTGGCAGCCAGTACCGAGAAGGCCAGGGTCAGGATCAGTTTGCTTTTCATGGTTGTTGCTCCGGGGTGGTGAGGGGTTGTTTGTTGCTATGGGTTTAATGCTACGCCAATTAAATTGATTAAAAAGCGCAAAAAATAGCGCCTATAAATCGATATATTCGATATATGTAAATATGGCTGGGCAGTCGTAGCCGCTGCCGCCAGGCTGCGATCGGCTGCGCAGCGGCCGTCATCCAATCACCGTGATCACGGCCGTTTCACGCCCGATCGCAGCCTGGCGGCAGCGACTACTTAGGCGCCTGGCGATTGAAGAAGAATGAGCGCCCCGGATTAATGGGTCGTTAAACGAAAAAAGGGGGCGTCCACTGCTGGACGCCCCCTTTTCTACACACTCAAACGATGCGGTTAGTCAGTCGTAATCCGCGAATGCTTGCGGGTGTCCTTCATGAACACGTACACCAGCAACGAGCAGGCAATACAGGCAGTTACGTACCAGTAGTAGCCAGTTTCCATGCCGATGCTCTTGAACCACAGCGCCACGTATTCGGCGGTGCCACCGAAGATCGATACGGTCAGTGCGTAAGGCAGGCCGACGCCCAGAGCGCGGATTTCGGTGGGGAACAGTTCGGCTTTAACCACGGCATTGATCGAGGTGTAGCCACTGACGATGATCAGCGCTGCCATGATCAGGAAAAACGCGCCCCACCAGGTTTCGATGGTGTGCAGGGTGGTCAGGATCGGTACGGTGCACACGGTGCCCAGAACGCCGAAGGCGATCAGGATCGGACGCCGCCCAATCTTGTCGGAGAGACTGCCTACGATCGGTTGCAGGCACATGAACAGGAACAGGGTCGCCGCCGAGATGGTGGTCGAGTCGCTGATACTCATGCCCACCGTATTGACCAGGTACTTCTGCATGTAGGTGGTGTAGGTGTAGAAGGCCAGGGTGCCGCCCATGGTCAGGCCGACCACGGTTGCCAGTTCCTTGGGATGGCGCATCAGGGTGCGCATCAGGCTTTCCTTGGACTTCTCCTTCTTGGTGAAGGAGGCGGTTTCTTCCATACCACGACGCAAGTACAGGGCCACGACCGCACACAGCGCGCCGATCACGAACGGTACGCGCCAGCCCCAGGCATACAGCTGCTCGGTGGTCAGGGTCTGCTGCAGGATGATCAGCACGGCCAGAGCGATGAGTTGGCCGGAGATCAGGGTCACATACTGGAAGCTGGAGAAGAAGCCACGACGCTCCTTGGTCGCCATCTCACTGAGGTAGGTGGCCGAGGTGCCGTATTCACCGCCCACCGACAGGCCCTGCATCAAGCGAGCAACTACCAGCAGGACCGGGGCGGCAACGCCGATGGTTTCATAACCCGGGGTCAGGGCAATGACCAGTGAGCCGGCGCACATCAGCAGTACCGAGGCCATCAGTGCGGCCTTGCGGCCTTTGCGGTCGGCGTAGATGCCCATCAGCCAGCCACCGATCGGGCGCATCAGGAAGCCCACGGCGAAGATCGCAGCGGTGTTCAACAGTTGTGCGGTGGTGTCGCCGGCAGGGAAGAAGGCTTTGGCGAAATACAGGGAAAACGCGGCGTAAACGTACCAGTCGTACCATTCGACCATGTTGCCGATCGAACCGCTGAAAATCGACTTGAGTCGGCTTCGGGTGGTTTTTTCCGCGGCGGGCGCAACGGCCGCCCCGGCTGGCAGGGTGGTGGAGTTATCCATCGAAGGGACCTTCATAGTTGTTTTTGTGGAGCGCGCCGAAACGCAGCCTGCCAGAGCTATAGCAGGAGCTGTGCCAGGTGCTGAAAGCCCGGATTAGAAGGGGTTGCGCAAACCGATAAGCGGAAATCCGCTCATCGGTTTAAGGGTGATCGGCAAAATTTTGCTTAGTGCCGATGGTCTGCGCCGAGAAAGTCTTCGCGCAACAGACCATGGCGCTGCATCTTTTCGTTGAGGGTACGACGCGGCAGTTGCAACTCTTCCATCACTGACTTGATCTCACCTTTGTGCCGACTCAAGGCGGCGCGCAGACATTGCGCTTCAAACGCTTCCTGCTGGGCGGCCAGCGACTGCCCGGACTCGACCTCGGCAATGGCCGGTTCCCCCAGCCCGAGGGCGTGACGTTCTGCAGCGTTGGCCAGTTCGCGAACGTTGCCGGGCCAGTCGTGACTGAGCAAGCGGCCAAGGTGCGCACCGCTGAGCAGTGGCGCGCTGCGACCGACACGCTCGGCGGCCAGGCGGGAAAAGTGGTTGAACAGCAAGGGAATGTCTTCACGCCGCTCGCGCAACGGCGCCAAGCGCAGTTCGGCAACGTTAAGGCGGTAGGCCAGGTCTTCACGAAAGCGTCCGGCACGGGCCTCTTCGAGCAGGTCTGGCTTGGTGGCGGCGATGATTCGCAAATCAACGGCAATGCTCTGGTTAGCGCCAAGGCGCTCCAGTTTCTGCTCTTGCAGTACGCGCAGCAGTTTGGCTTGTTGGGCCAGCGGCATACTCTCGATTTCGTCGAGGAACACCGTGCCGCCGTTGGCGTATTCCAGCTTACCGATGCGCTTGCCCTGGGCGCCGGTAAAGGCACCGCTTTCGTGGCCGAACAGCTCGGCCTCAAACAACTGCTCCGGGATGGCGGCGCAGTTGAGTGCGACGAAGGGTTTGCCAGCCCGTGGGCCGAAGTCGTGCAGGCAGCGCGCGACTTGTTCCTTGCCGCTGCCGGTTTCACCCCTAATCAGCACATTGACCGGCAGGCTGGCCAGGTCCAGCACCTGCCGGCGCAGTTGCTGCATGCCTTGCGACATGCCCAACAGGTTCAGTTCCAGGCGCGCCTTGAGGTCGGCTTGCTCGTGCAGGCGGCGATTCTCCAGCACCAGTTGGCGCTTTTCCAGGGCGCGGCGCAGGCTGCCCAGCAGGCTTTCCGGGCTGAAGGGTTTTTCGAGAAAATCATAGGCACCGGTGCGCATGGCTTCGACGGCCATCGGTACATCACCGTGGCCGGTCAGCAGAATCACGGGCAAGTCGGCATCGCGCGCCTGCAGTTGCTCAAGCAGCTGCAGGCCGTCCATGCCGGGCATGCGCACATCACTGAGGATCACCCCGGGAAAATGCACGGGCAGCTGGCTCAGGCAGTCTTCGGCACGGCTGAACAGTTGCACCGTGAAACCGGACAGGCTCAGCCACTGCTCGACCGCTGTGCGGATGCTGGCTTCATCGTCGACGACCATTACCGAATTGAACATCAGGGCTCCAGATCACAGGGCAGGGTCAGGCTGAAGCGCGCGCCGCCCGGTTGATTGTCGACCGTAAGGCGCCCACCAGCTTCATGAATGATGCCATAGGAAATCGCCAAGCCCAGGCCCAGCCCTTCACCCACAGGTTTGGTGGTGAAGAACGGGTCAAAGACATTGGTCAGGTGTTCGGCGGCAATGCCGCCACCGCTGTCGAGCACACTCAGGCGCCATTGCTCAGCCTCGGCTTCGATGCGGATTTCCAGGCGTTTGTAGCTCTTACCGAGCATCGCGTCCAGGGCATTGCGCAACAAGTTGATCAACACTTGCTCCAGGCGGATGGCATCACCGCGCACCCAGGCCGGGCGAGCCAGGTACAGCGAGACTTCAACCTGTTCGGCGCGAATTCGTGCCTCCAGTAACTGGAGCGCCTGGTCGACCACGGTGGCCAGGTCCAAACGTTCACGCAAGCCACTGGGGCTGTTGCGGGCGAAGGTCTTCAAGTGGCCGGTGAGTGCCGCCATGCGCTTGAGCATCTGCTCCAGCGGCTCCAGGGCCAAACGTGCTTCATCGTAGCGCTGGTTGTCGAGCAGTAGGCGCAGGGTCGCCAGCTGCATGCGCTGGGTGGTCAGCGGCTGATTGATTTCGTGCGCCAGGGCTGCCGACATTTGCCCCAGGGCCGCGAGCTTGGCCGATTGCACCAGGCCTTCTTGGGCCGTGCGCAACTCACGGGTACGTTCCTCGACCAGGCGCTTGAGCTCGTCACGGCTGCGTTGGCGCAGGCGCGCCAGGCGCAGACGCTGACTGATGAACAGCAGCGCGAAGACCAGGCTCAACCACACGGCAGCAGCGGCGAGGGCGGCATTGCGCCCGTCGTCGCTGACCTGCGGTTTGCGCAACAGATGCAGGGTCCAACCCTCGGCTTCCAGCGGCAAGCTTTCCCACAGGTAGTCGGTGCTGCCTTCAGGCCCCTGTACGCGCATCAGGTGGCTGTTGTCGTCGAAACGGCTGAGCACCTGATGTTGTAAGGGCACCAGTGGTTGCTTGTCGTATTGGCGAGTGGCCGCCAGTTCGGCCCGGTCGGCGTCGGTCAGTGGATTGAGTTCGCGGTAACGCCAACCGTCCTGATTGGCGATAAAGATGATCCCGCGGGCGTCGCTGACCAGGAGGATATCGCTGCCTTGGCGCCATTCGCGCTCCAGCTCCGGGAACTCCAGCTTGACCACCATGGCGCCGAGAAAGCGACTGTTCTCATCCTGCACCGCGCTGGAGAGGAAGTAGCCGGGCACGCCGCTGGTCACGCCGACGGCATAGAAGCGTCCGCTGCCCTGGCTGCGGGTTTGTTTGAAATAAGGGCGGAAACCATAGTTGGAGCCGACATAGGTGCTGGGCAGGCGCCAGTTGCTGGCCGCTACGGCAAGTCCGGTATGGTCCAGCAGTTCCAGAGTCGACGAGTTGGCCGCGCCGTTGATGCGTTCGAGTTTGCGGTTTAGGGCGTCCTGTACCTGGTTGCTGACCGGACCATTGAGGGCACTGATCAGCTCCGGGTCCAGGGCCAATACGGCGGGCAGGGCGCGGTAGCGTTCGATCAGGGTGTGCAACGAGTTGGCATAAAGGCCCAACTGCTGGTTGGCACGGCCAGCATCTTCGACCATCGCTTGGCGTTTGGCCTGATGCATGGCCCAGCCTGCGCTGAACAAGGTGCCAGCCAGGATGAAGAAAATGATCAACCCCAGACGCAGGGCACGAAAGGAATAAGGCATGGGGCGGATCCCGGCAGAGGGGGAAGGCCTCCTGGCCTTCCCTTGGAGCGTGGCAACGGTTTACAGCAATTCGAAGCGCTGTTGCTGCACGGTCTGGGAGTCCAGTCCGACCTGGACATTGAACTCGCCGGGCTCGGCTGCCCACTGCAACTGGGTATTGTAGAACTTCAGGTCATCTTCATTGATCTGAAAGCGCAGGGTGCGTTCTTCACCGGCCTTGAGCATGACTTTCTGGAAGTTCTTCAACTCCTTCACTGGGCGGCTCATTGACGCGGCGATGTCCTGGACGTACAGCTGCACCACGGTTTCGCCGTCACGCTTGCCAGTGTTCTTGACCCGCACGCTGGCTTCGAGGGTCTGGCCCTTTTTCAGGGTCTTGCTCGACAGGGTCAACGGCGACAGGCTGAAATCGCTGTAGCTCAAGCCGTAGCCGAACGGGTAGAGCGGGCCGTTGGGTTCCTCGAAGTATTGCGAGGTGTAGTTGCCAGGCTTGCCCGGGGTGAAGGGGCGGCCAATGCTCAGGTGGTTGTAGTACATCGGGATCTGCCCCACCGAGCGTGGGAAGGTGATGGCCAGTTTGCCCGACGGGTTGTAGTCGCCAAACAGCACGTCGGCAATGGCATTGCCGCCTTCGGTGCCACTGAACCAGGTCTCGAGGATGGCATCGGCTTGCTCGCGCTCCCAGCTCAGCGACAGCGGTCGGCCGTTCATCAGCACCAGCACCAGCGGCTTGCCGGTGGCTTTCAACGCTTTGATCAACTCGCGTTGGGCTGCCGGGATTTCCAGGGTGGTGCGGCTCGACGATTCATGGGACATGCCCCGTGACTCACCGACTACGGCAACCACTACATCGGATTGTTTGGCTGCTTTGACGGCTTCGTCGATCAGTACGGCGGCCGGTCGTGGGTCATCGATGATTTCCGGGGCATCAAAGTTGAGAAAGTTAAGGTAGTCGAGGATCGCCTTGTCGTGGGTAACGTTGGAACCTTTGGCGTAGATCACCTTGGCCTTGTCACCGAGCACCTGGCGCATGCCTTCCCGCACGGTCACCGACTGCTGCGGGCGGCCAGCGGCGGCCCAACTGCCCATCATGTCGATGGGTGCATCGGCCAATGGACCGACCAGGGCGATGGTGCCGGACTTTTTCAGCGGCAGGGTCTGCTCGCGGTTCTCCAGCAATACCAGGCTACGGCGCGCCACATCACGGGCTTCGGCGCGATGCAGGCGGCTGTCGGCGTAGGTGTCGGCCGGATCGTCGCTGGCGTTACCGATGCGACGGTACGGGTCGGCGAACAGACCCATGTCGTACTTGGCACCGAGGACTTCGCGCACGGCATTGTCGATGTCCGCCTGGTTGATTTCGCCGGCGTTGAGCAGGCTGGCCAGTTGTTCACCGTACAGCGAGTCATTCATGCTCAGGTCGATGCCGGCCTTGATAGCCAGTTTTGCCGCTTCACGGCCATCACGGGCGACGCCGTGGCGCACCAGTTCGGTGATTGCCCCGTGGTCGCTGACAGTCACGCCCTTGAAGCCCCAGTCCTTGCGCAGCAGGTCGTGCATCAACCAGGTGTTGGACGTGGCGGGTACGCCGTTGATCGAGTTCAACGCGACCATCACGCCACCGGCGCCAGCATCGATGGCGGCGCGGTAGGGCGGCAGATAGTCGTTGAACATCTTGGTCGGGCTCATGTCGACCGTGTTGTAGTCGCGCCCGCCTTCAACGGCGCCGTACAAGGCGAAGTGCTTGACGCTGGCCATCAGGCTGGTCGGCTCTGCCGGGCTTTTGCCCTGGAAGGACTCGACCATGACCTTGGAGATGCGCGAGACCAGGTAGGTGTCTTCACCAAAGCCTTCGCTGGTGCGGCCCCAACGCGGATCTCGGGCAATATCGACCATGGGCGCGAAGGTCATGTCGATACCGTCGGAGGCCGCTTCCAGCGCAGAGACTCGGCCGACCTTGGCGATTGCGTCCATGTCCCAGCTCGAGGCCAGGGCCAGGCTGATCGGGAAGATCGTGCGGTGGCCGTGGATCACGTCATAGGCGAAGAACATCGGAATCTTCAGGCGACTGCGCCCGGCTGCGTCCTGCATCGGACGGTTCTCGGCGCGGGTGATCGAGTTGAACGTACCGCCGATGCGCCCCGCTGCGATTTCTTTGCGAATCATTTCGCGAGGCATTTCCGGGCCGATGCTGATCAGGCGCAACTGGCCGATTTTCTCGTCCAGGGTCATCTGGCCCATCAGGTCGGCAATAAATACCTGTTTGTTCTTCAACGGATCTGCAGGGGTGTCGGCAAAGGCCGACTGACTGGCCAGGCTGACGAGGAGGCCCAGCAAACACAGCTTGTTCATGAAGTTCTATTCTCAAGGCTCAGGGCAGTATTCACGGTGATACTGCCCAGCCGAAATGGGGGAAGCGGCTATTGTTGTAGTTTGCTGGGGCATCTTTTAGCCGATTGGGCCATTACGATCCAGCGGCGGTGACGGATTATGCCTCAAGTACCAGGGTTCACGCTGATCAAGGAGTAGGGCAACTATGCAGGTCATCCAGTTCAAGGGCGCAAAGGTGTGGCTGTTGCTGGTGCTCACCAGTCTGTTGGCCGGTTGCGGAATCAACAACATTCCCAACTACGATGAGCAGGTCAAGGCCGCCTGGGCCCAGGTGCAGAACCAGTATCAGCGCCGCGCTGACCTGATCCCCAACCTGGTGGAAACGGTCAAAGGCTATGCCAAACAGGAGCAGGAAACCCTGACTGCGGTCATTGAAGCACGGGCCAAGGCCACCTCGATTCAGGTCGATGCCAGCACCCTGGACGATCCGCAGAAGTTGCAGCAATTCCAGCAGGCGCAGTCGCAACTGACCGGTGCGCTCAGCCGCCTGATGGTGGTCTCCGAGCGTTATCCGGACTTGAAGTCGAACCAGAACTTCCTGGCCTTGCAATCGCAGCTTGAAGGCACGGAAAACCGCATTGCCGTAGCGCGCAAGGATTTCATCGCTGCGGTGCAGCGCTACAACACCGAGATTCGCACCTTTCCTGGTCGCCTGTGGCACACCGTGATGTACAGCAACCTGCCGCTACGGGAAAATTTCGAGGCCACTGCCAGCGATGCAGACAAAGCGCCTGAAGTGAAATTCTGATGCGTCTGTTGCACTGGTTGTTGCTGCTGGCGCTGTTGATTGTCACTCCGCTGCGCGCCGAGCCCAGCTTCCCAACCTTGACCGGGCGGGTGGTGGACAATGCCGGATTGCTTGACGCCAGCAGCCGCGAGCAGCTTGACCGCATGCTCACAGGCCATGAACAGGCCACTGGCGAGCAGGTCGTGGTGGTCACGGTGAATGATCTGCAAGGCTTGCCCATCGAGGATTTTGGCTATCAACTCGGTCGCCACTGGGGGATCGGCCAGAAGGGCAAGGACAACGGCGCGCTGTTGATCGTTGCACCGCAGGTGCGCAAGCTGCGCATCGAGGTCGGCTATGGCCTCGAAGAGCGCCTGACCGATGCCCAGGCCTCGGTGATCATCAACGGCATCATCACCCCGGCGTTTCGGCGGGGTGAGTTCAGCCAGGGCATCGTCCAGGGGACTGCAGCGATCCTTCAGGTACTGGGCGGCAATCCCTTGGCCGAACCGTCACGGGCCCAGGGTGGTAGTGATGAAGAGGGCGCTCCAGCCTGGGCCGTCGGCCTGTTTGTGCTGCTGATCATCGTCGTCTTCGCTGCGCAGTCCATGGGCTTGGGCGGCGGGCGCGGTGGCCGTGGCGGCATGGGTGGCATGGGCGGTGGTTTCGGTGGTGGCTATGGCGGCTTTGGGGGGGGCGGTGGCGGCGGTGGATTCAGTGGCGGTGGAGGCGGCTTCGGTGGCGGTGGCTCTTCCGGTGGCTGGTAAAACAATAATCAACGAGATATCCCGTGCATGACATTGCTCAGTGAATTTGAACAGCGCCAGGTGGCCGAGGCAATTGCTCAGGTCGAGCGACGCACTGACGCCGAACTGGTGACAGTCCTGGCAACCCGCGCCGACGACTACGCCTATATCCCATTGCTTTGGGCCAGCCTGTTGGCCTTGCTGGTGCCTGGTGCGGTGTATTACCTGGGCGGCTGGATTAGCGTCGACGGCTTGCTGATTGCCCAGTGGCTGACCTTCATTGCCCTGTGCCTGTTGTTTCGCTTGCCCAGCCTGACAACGCGGCTGATCCCCCGATCGGTACGCCATTGGCGCGCCTCGAACCTGGCCCGGCGGCAGTTTCTCGAGCAGAACCTGCACCACACCGCAGGCAGTACCGGGGTGCTGATCTTCGTCAGTGAGGCCGAGCGCTATGTTGAAATCATCGTTGATGAAGGCATTTCGCGGCGTCTGGACAACCAGGTCTGGGACGCTATCGTCCAGCGCTTTACCGAACAGGTACGCCAGGGCCAGACCTTGCAGGGTTTTGTCACCTGCATTGAGGCCTGTGGGCGGGTATTGACCGAGCATGTGCCCTTGACCCATGAGCGTAACGAACTGCCCAACCGTCTGGTGGTGTTGGCGTGAGCGGCGAACGCTGATCGACAAAAGCTGTGCGCAGGCCGGTCATCCACGTAAAATGCCCGGCATTGCGCCTAGCCGCTCCCTTCGCAACCCGAGGCACCCACCCCCGATGTCCGATTCCCCCACCGCCCAGGCCGCGCCGGATGCGCGTGCGCAGTTTCTGAGCCTGCTCGCCACCAGCCTGCAACAGAACGCGCTGATCAAACTGGTGCTGGCGCGCCATGTCGGCACTGAACAAGCCTTGCAGCGGATTATCGCCAAACCCTTGATGGTCAAGGGGCAGGCCTGCCTGTCGTTTGTCTACCGTTACCAGACCCGCGACATCACCCGGAACCTGGCCAATGAAGAAGCCCTGGCGTTGGTGGCTGAACTGTTGCCGGGCTCGTTTCGTAATGCCCACCTGTTGAGCCTGAGCGATGAAGCGCAGCTGGAGTTCAGCAAGAAGGGCAAGCCAATGCTCCATCGCAGTGCCGTGCAGCAGGAGCGTCAGGCTGCGGCGGGTGAGCATGACCGGGAGAAAAAGCGCTACCTGGAACTGAGTCGGCCGTTCTTGCATGACCTGGGGGTCACTGACAAGCAGCAGGCCTTGATCCCGGCGATGTCACGCAAGTGGAAACAGATCAACAAGTTCATCGAAGTGTTTTCTCATGCACTGAACTCGGCGCCGCTGGCCGCCGATCAATCCTTGCGCGTGGCTGACTTCGGCTCGGGCAAGGGTTACCTGACCTTCGCCATTCACGATTACCTGCGCAATACCTTGCAGCGTGAGGCCCAGGTCACCGGCGTCGAGTTGCGTCCGGACATGGTCGAGTTGTGCAATGGCGCTGCCGCCCGCTTGGAGCATCCGGGGCTGGTGTTCGAGTGCGGTGATGTGCGCAGCGTGGTACCTAGCACCATCGATGTGATGATCGCCCTGCATGCCTGTGACATCGCTACCGATTACGCGATCCACACCGGTATTCGTTGTGGTGCAGCGATCATCATGTGTTCACCGTGCTGCCACAAACAGATACGCCCGCAACTGCACAGCCCGGGTCTGCTCAAGCCGATGCTGCAGTATGGACTGCACTTGGGGCAGCAGGCCGAGATGCTTACCGACAGCCTGCGCGCGTTGTACCTGGAGGCCTGTGGCTACGAGACCAAGGTGTTCGAGTTCATCTCGCTTGAGCACACCAACAAGAACAAGATGATCCTTGCGGTGAAGCGCCAGACGCCGGTGGATTCAACGGCGTTGCTGGAGAAGATCCAGCAGCTCAAGGCATTCTACGGGGTCAAGGAACACTGCCTGGAAACCTTGCTACGTGCCGATGGTTTTTTTGTGGAAGCTGGCCTTGCCAGTGATGCAGGCGCTGCGTAACAGCTGATACTGCGCCGATTGTATCGCCAGCAAGGCGTCTCCCACCGTTTATCAGCAATCCCTGGCAAACACGTTTAGTGTTGGGCAGGGATTGTTGAGGGCGCCGGGTGTACACGGGTCTTGCGCCCCAGCACCACGGTGCCGATGACCCCGGCAGCAAACACCCAGGTAATCGGCTCGACCTGCTCGCCAAAGAACAACGCCGAAAAGGCGATGGTGAAGAAGATCTGCAGCAACTGGATCTGACTGACCCGGGCAATGCCACCCAAGGCCAGGCCGGCATACCAGGCAAAGAAGCCAATGAACTGGGAAAACAGCGACACGTAACCAAACGCCCACCACGTCTGTGCGCTGACCGGCCCTTGATGTTGCACAGCCAGGTACACCACCGGGCCAATCAGCAGCGGGCTGGACAACACCAGGGCCCAGCAGATCACTTGCCAGCCGCCCATCTCTCGCGCCAGCCTTCCGCCTTCGGCATAGCCCAGCCCACCGACGGCAATCGCTGCCAGCATCAACAGGTCACCGGCCTGAATCTGTCCGGCCCCCATGATCATTGCGTACACCAGTACCAGTGCACTGCCCAGCGCCGCACAGGCCCAGAAGGCTTTCGACGGTCGCTCATGGGACAACCAGGCGGCATAGAAGGCCACGCACAAGGGCTGCAGGCCATTGACCAGCGCGCCATGGGAGGCCGGTACGGTTTGCATGGCCCAGGCGGAAAACACCGGAAAGCCCAGGATAACTCCCAGCGCCACCAGGCTTAGGCCCTTGATCTGCTGCCAGGTCGGCCACTTCTCGCGCCGCCACAACAGCAGCGCCGCCGCTGGAATTGCCGCCAGCAAGGCACGCCCCAGGCCGTTGAGCAAAGGATGCAGTTCCTGTACGACGATTCGCGTCATCGGCAGGGTCAGGCTGAAAATGATGACACCCAGAAGGCCAAGGGCCATCCCGGTGTTTTCGCGGCTGGACATAGCAAACGCCTGTGGCGGGTAAGTCCAGCCATTGAGCCACAGCTGACGGGGATGATCTTGTTACAGTTGGTCACAAGATCATCCGTACAGTTGCGCAGGGGCAGGCTCAGAAGAAGCGGGAAATGCTCACCTTGGCATTGCGCCCCTGGCTGTAGGCATAGGCACCGCTGAGTTCGGCGCGGTAGTCGTTGTTGAACAGGTTATCGACGGTCAGGTTGACCTCTGTGCCTTTGAGGTACGGCTGCTGCGGCTTCCAGTTAGCGAACAGGCCATGGATCTGGTAGTCGTCATTAGCGTAGTGATCGTAGTAGCGGTCACCCAGAGAACTTGCCGGACCTTCGCGGTAGCTGTCGCTCGGCAGGCGGTCGGTCTTGCGCACAAATTGTGCCTGCCAGCCCACTTTGGCGTCCCAGCTGGGGATTTTCACGCCTAGGGTGGTGATCCATTTCGGTGCCGGAATGTCCTTGGCCCAGACGTCCGGCCCCCACGGGTTGGTGTAGGCGCCTTCATGGCGACCAGTCATCCATGAGTACGACAGCGAACCGAACAGATAGGTGGAATCGTAAAAACTTTCGACCTCAAAGCCTTTGATGGTCACGCTGTTGATATTGCGGTAGTTGGACATCAGCCCACCGCCGCAGGATTTGGAAATACTTTCACCGGTGACCAGTTGCTCTGGGCAACCGATGCCGGTGGCTTTGAATATCTCGTCGTCGATTTCATTACGGAACAGGGTGGTGCGGATCAGCACCATGTCTTGGTCGGTAAAGACATTCGACAGGTTAGTGATGTTACCGGCGCGCAGGGCGGTGATGCGCTCAGGGTCGAGGTTGCGGCTGGTGGCAGTACGGCTGCCCATGCCTTGGACCTCGAACTGTTCATCGAGTACCGGCGCGCGCCAGGTTTTGCTGTAGTCGGCGAAGAAGGCTGTCTGTTCGTTGGTCTTCCAGAAAATCGACAAACGTGGCGACCAGCCGCTGTAGGTCTTCTCGCTGTAGTCGTGGCCCAGCTTGGCATTGTTGTAGAACGGCGCGTCGTTGTCTTTGCCCTTGTTGGCAACGTGGTCGTAGCGCAGGGAAGGGGTCAGGGTCACGTCACCCAGAGTGATCGCGTTCTGGATGAAATAACCCTGACTGTCGACGCTACCGCTGGGCATGAAGTACGGCTGGTAGTTGCCATTGTTGTACAGAGGTGTTTCGTATTTCTTGCCGGGCATCCACATCTGCGTGTCACGTTCGTGGCGGCGTACCTGGAAGCCAGCGGTGAAGGCATGTTCCAACGGGCCGGTGGCAAACAGGCTGGTGTTGCGCACGTCGAGCATCTGGTCGCTGTATTCGGTGTCCATCTTGCGCCCGCCGGTGGAGGGCTGGAAGTAGGCAGTGGCATCACGCTCGTCGGTCTGCTCGGTATCGGACAGCGAGTACTTCACCTGCAGGTCCACCAGCGGGTTGTTGATCGGCTGGTACTTGTAGGTGGTCGACCAGGTGGTATCGGTGGTGGTGCGCTGGGCCAGGAAGCGCTTGAGGGCATTGTCGTAGCCGAACCTGTCGATGTCTGACTGGGTTGGCGGCGTCGGGTAGGCGGTAGACGAGAACGGCGCCCAGCGCTCGCTTTGCGAACGCGACCAGGAAAAGCCCAGGCTGTGCTCGTCCGTCAGCTGCATGTTGAACTTGAGCAACGCGCCGTCCAGGTCCAGGGCGCTGTTGGGCAGGCGCTTGGGATTTATCGGGTAGTCGTTGTCCGGGTCAGGCAGGGTGTCGGCCAGTTTCATGTCGCCGCCGTCACGTTTGGTCAGGTAGACCAGGGCATCCATGCGACCATCATCGGTACGACCGAACAGCGCTGAACTGTAGACCTGCTGATGGTCGTTGCTGGCATAACCGTACTTGAGCATGGCACCACTGTTGCGGCCCTCCTGCAGCAGGTCCGGGGCATCTTTGGTGGTCATGTTGACGCTGCCGCCGAAGCCACCGTTGCCGGTGAAGACCGAGTGCGGGCCTTTCTCCACCTCGATGTTCTTGATCAGTTCAGGCTCAATGAAGATGGTGCCTTGCTGATAGCGCTCAAAGCCGCTTTTGGTCGCGCCATCGACGCTCATCGGGACGTCTTCGGCGTCCCCCAGACCCCAGATGTTGATGGTCTGGCCACCGGGTTTGGCTGAGCCGCCCATGTTCACCCCAGGCAGTGTTGCGAGCACGCTGGGAATGTTGCTGGGCTGGTAGCGGTCGATGTCTTCCTGGGTCAGGGTCGAACGGCCGACCGTGCTCGAATCCACCTGCTGGCCGTCGCCGACGATGCTCACGGCGCCCAACTGAATACCGTTATCGGCGGTCGGATCGTCTTCGCGCAGGCGCACGACGTAAGTGCTGCCAACTTTGACCACGGCGAAGCGGCTGTTACGCAGCAGATGATCGATGGCCTCCTGAGCTTCGTAAGGGCCTTTGAGTGCCGGGGCTGGCACGCTGCGCAGCAGAGCTTCGTCGAACAGCAATTGCACCTTGGCTTGCTGGGCCAACTGGCTCAGCGATATCGCCAGCGATTGCGCCGGCAGGTTCAGCTCTACCGGCGCCGCTTCGGCCTGAAGGCTCAGGGCCAGACAGGCTGCCAGCAGCGATGGGCGGGCAGACAAGGGTGTGAACGAACGAAACGCAGACAACATGAAATCCCCCAGTACGGCAACAAAGGCCAAAAAGGCCTGCAGTGACTAACGCAGACGGGAGGAAGACGCGGTGCTGTGGAAAACCCTCATATGCGAATGAAAAATATTCTCAGATTTCTATTTGCGCTCGATACGCAGGCTGCCATCGGCCAGGGTCATGGTCTTGACCGGTAGTAGCGCGGGCAAGGCATTGAGTAAGGCGTCAGGGTCGTTGACATCGAGGTTGCCCGAAACCCGGTAGCGGCCCAGCGCTGGATCGGCAATCAGGATCGGCGCAGCGCGGTAGAGTGAGATTTCATCGACCAGGCTGCTCAGCTCGCGGTCGCGAAAGGCCACATGGCCGCTGCGCCAGTCGGCGACTTCCTGATCGCTCAGGGCTTGCTGGCTCAAGCTGCCACGGGTCAGGTCATAGGTGGCGCGCTGGCGTGCGCCGAGCAACAGCGGATCGCGATTTTCACCTGGCGTGTCCAGGGCGACCTGGCCGTGGGCGACACTCAGTACCAGTTCCTGACGGCCGCGGCGCAGGTCGAAAGCCGTACCGACTACGCGCACCCGAGCGCTCCCGGCATCGACATACAACGGGCGCTCTTTGTCGGCAGCAACATCGATGTAGAGCTGGCCGCTATCGAGGTAAATCAGTCGTCGCTCGGCATCGAATTCCACTCGCAGGTGAGTATGGGCATTGACGCTAAGCTGGCTGCCGTCGGGCAGTGTCAGCGTTTGCGCATAGTCGCTGTTGGCTGCCACGGTTTGCACATGGTGATTGGCAGGTAGCCCCAGATTACCGGCCAGTAGCGCGCAGACCAGGGCTGCGGCCGTGGCCAGCACCGGACGCCAGTTGCGTGCCTTGCGCACCGGCAAGGCGACCACTTGGTTGAGGCTTTTGAGCGCAGCCAGGTCTTGCCAGAGCTGCTCGAACTGGGTGTAGGCGTGAGCATGTTCAGGCGTCTGTAGCCACAGCGCAAAGTCTTTGCGCAAGGCCCGTGAGGGATGGTTGCGGTTGCGGGTGAACCAGCTCGCCGCCTGGGCATCGACCGAACGATTATCGGTATCGGGGAGGGTACTCATTGTCGCTGCTCCATGCCGTTGTCACTGTCCAGGCGTTGTTTGCAATGCAGGAGGGCCGCGGCAATGTGTTTTTCTACCATGCTCACCGAAATGCCCATGCGCTCACCGATCTGTGCCTGCGTCAAACCTTCAAAGCGGTGCAGCATAAGGGCTTCGCGGCGCCGCGGCGAGAGCTCGGCAAGGACGCTTTTCAAGTGCTCCAGGCGTTGCTGCTGTTGGGCGTGATTCAACGGATCGGTGTTGGTGTCGAGCCCTGCCTCTTCGTCCGCTCGTGTCTGCTGATCAATCGCGGCATGGCGCACGCGTTGGCGGCGCCAGTGGTCGTTGAGCAGGTTGCGTGCGACCTGAAACAGAAACGCGCGCGGTTGTTCCACCTGTGATCGGTCCCGATAGCCCAGCCATTGGGCGAACACGTCTTGGGTCATGTCGGCGGCATCATTGGCATTGCCCATGCGCTTGCGCAGGAAATGCAGGATGTCGGCGTAGAACCCGCGGCAGGTGTCATGGGCAAGCGGATCGGATTTGGGACGCTGCATGCAAGCTTTCCAGGGTGGAGCAAATAGAAAGTTGCGAATACTATCGATAATAATTGTTATTTGCTATTGGCGATGTTGTGGCGTTATCAGCGTCGCTTGCGCACCGGCGTTGGCACGGCTACTTCCAGGTCGCAGAGCCCAAGGGGATGGCTGCTGGCGTCGAAGAAGTACAGCGGGATGTGTGGAGCGTCGGCAAAGCGCTGAGCGTAATGCTGCTTCTGACTGATGATCGACGCCTCGCTCAATGCTCTGATAGCAATCGCCAGGTGCGTCGGGCGTGCCTGTTTGATGGCCTCAAGCAAGTGGCGATCACTGGCGTCCAGGTGCTGGCCGAACAGGCACAACCCACCTTGATGACCTGCCAGTTCGCCCAGGCACCAGCTCAGGTAGTCAGAGCTGCGAATTGCCTTGAGCTTGTCATCGCTGTTGCTTTCGTTGACGAACAGCGGCACATCGCCGGGGGTGTTCACGGCAAAACCATCGAGCAGCTGACTGCCGCTGGCGCTGCGTTGACGGCTGCTGCCGTCCTGTTGCTTGAGCAGGTGCAAGCCACCGTGCAGGTATAGCAGGCGGGTGCCGGGGCCGCGTGTATGGCGGATGTCGAAATCGCCGTCGTCATTGAACAACGACTGGAATCCTTCCGGAGCATGGCTGACGGCCCAGTGGCAGACCAGGTCGTAGTTGCTGGAATAGACGCTGCGATAGTTGCGCAGTTCGTTGTTGATCACCTGCAGGGTCGCTATCGGCAGCAGGCGCCAGGGGATGTGCACGCTGCGCACGGCGTGAATCAACGCTTCCTTGATAGCGTAATAGCGGTTCAACGGTGCCGATGAACTGATCGCCAGGGCGGCATTGATGCGTACCGTGGTGTTCAAGGCACTGAGCACCGGCTCGAACAGTTCACTGCCCAAGGACTTGAACAAGGCCTGGTCGGTCAGGCTCAAGGGCTTGTGGCGCACGCGCTGGGCTTCTTCGAACAGGGAAAAATAGGTAAAGGGGCGCCACAGCGCACGACTGGCACCATTGCCCAGCAGGAGGCCGGAGCTGGGGTGCGTGGCATTGAGGTCCGGCCAAAGGTGAAGGCTGGCATCGAGGTCGGCGTGGGGCATGGGGTCTGTGTTCCAGGTGCGTCTGTGGATCGGCGCGACTTTAGCATGCCACCGGGTTGTCATCAGTGTTGGTGACTATGCTGGTGTCGCTGGCAATGAAGAGGAGTGGGATTATGAAAGGGTTTCGTAGGCTGTGGGCTCTGCTCTTACTGCCCATTGCAACGCTGGCCGAGGCTGGTCAGGACAGTGAACTGGCAGCCCGCCAAGGCATCCCTTACCCGGCGGTGATTGCTCATCGCGGGGCGTCGTTCGATGCCCCGGAATCGACTGCTGCCGCTTACCTATTAGCCCGCGATCTGGGCGCCGACTACCTTGAGCTGGACCTGCAGCGCAGCAAAGATGGCGTGTTGGTGGCGGTGCACGATGAAAACCTGCAGCGCACCAGTGATGTCGTCCAGCGCTTTCCCGAACGCCAGGACAGCCCGGTCAGTGCGTTCACCGTGGCTGAACTCAAATCTCTGGATGCCGGTAGCTGGTTCAATCAAGCCTATCCCGAGCGGGCGCGAGAACGCTTCAAAGGTCTGCAGATCCTCACCCTGGACGAGGTCATGGACATCGCCGAAGGCCACCCTGACAAGCGCCCGGGCTTGTATATCGAAACCAAGGAACCAAGGTTTTTCCCAGGTATCGAGGCAGACCTCAAAGCCCGCCTGCAAGCGCGTGGCTGGCTGGACAACCCTGGGCGCGTGGTACTGCAGAGTTTCGATCGCAACAGCCTGACACTGCTGCATCAGCACATGCCGCAGGTGCCCAAGGTGCTGCTGTTGTGGATTGGCAAAGGCTATATCGAGCCAGCCTCCGGGCAAAACTTTGCCGAATCCGGTGAGACCGACAAGGCGGCCTTCTATGCACGCCAGCAACCCAAGGACACTGCAGAGTTTGCGCGTTGGCTTGATTACGCCAAGAACGCCGGTGCCATTGGCACCGGGCCCTCGGCGTTGCGGACGGCGGGTGGGGCGCAAAGCTATGCCGACCTGGTGCAACCCTGGATGAATAAGCTGAGCCATGACAAGGGGTTGCTGGTGCATGTGTACACGGTTGACGAGACGGTGGATTTCGCCAAGGTCATGGCCGCGGGTGTCGATGGCATCTTCACCAATCGCAGTGGTCAGTTGTTGCGCTACTTATCCCGTGCGCCCGCGCGGAGCGAAGCACAGATCCTTGCCGCGGGCGGTTATTGAGTCTCTGGTCTGGAATCAGCGGCTACCGTAGACTTCGGCCTTTGCGTAGTCGCCCAGGACCGGTTTCCCATGACCTTTTCACTGTTGTTCGCTGTGCTTGCTTCCGGATTCATTTATGGCATTACCCCGGGGCCAGGCGTGCTGGCGGTGTTGGGAATCGGCGCATCGCGCGGGCGGCGTGCCGGTGCCGGGTTCCTCTGCGGTCATCTGCTCGGTGACGTGCTGTGGTGCAGCACGGCCCTGGTGGCGATTGTCGGTGCCCGCCAGATTGGTAGTTCAGTGTTCGACATTCTCGGTTTGCTCAGTGGCTTGTACCTGTTCTGGCTCGGCCTGCGTGCATTGCGCAGTCGTCCGGGTAATGCAGGCGGTGAACAGGGGCCGGTGCGCAAACCGTTCTGGCACGGCATCGTTTTCGGTCTGACCAATCCCAAGGCGTATCCGGTGGCGGTGGCCACCTTCACCGCGCTGATCTCCAGCCGTGCCGAAACCTTGGAGTGGTCGATGTTGCCGGCGTTGATTGCGCTGAGTTTTCTCGGTGGCCTGCTGGCTTACGTGATCCTGATTGCCATTGTCGGCGCCCGGCATGTACGCACCCTCTACACCCGCTATGAACTGTGGATCACCCGCGCCTGCGGGGTGATGTTCATCGGCTTTGCCGTCAATGCCCTGATGCATGCGCTGCCGGGGTTGATGCCGCGTTCCTGAATTCGGCCGCCGCAGTACATCTTGTAGCCGCTGCCGAGGCAGGAGGCTGCGATCGACTACAGAGCAGTCGCAATGCGGTCACCTCATTAGGCTTGGGAATCGCGGTGGTCAGGTTTTGCGGCCGTTTCCCGCCCGATCGCAGCCTCACGGCAGCGGCTACACCTGTGGGAGCCGACCTTGCCGTCTCGGAGTCAATCAGAGCGGCTGGGGCAAGCCTTCCTTACGGCTGCGATTACGCCACAAACGGTACGCGCGAATCCCCGAACGCACCGAACCAAAGAGCATGCCGCTCTCCATTTCCCGCGCAATCCCCGAGCGCACCAGCATGCGCAAGAACTGTCCGCGTGCCCGGGCGATCCCGAAGTGGATACCACGCGCGCTAAGGGTGTCACGCACTTCGCGCAGCGCGGAAATGCCACTGACGTCGATGGAACTTACCGCTTCAGCGTCAAACAGCACTGCCCGTGGCTCAAGCTCCTGTTGTACCGCTTCGAGCAGGCGCATCTTGAAGTAGTCGGCGTTGAAAAACAGAATTGCATCATCGAAGCGATACACCACCAGGCCTTTGACCGTGCGTGCCTCCTTGTGCTGACGGATGTCCACCTGGCCTTCAACGCCAGGTATCCAGCCAAGCACTGCATCGGTGGGTTGGTAGATGCTGTAGAGCAAACGCAGGATCGCCAGGGTCACGGCAATGATAATGCCCGGCAGCACCCCGACCCCCAGCACGCCTGCGGTAGTCAGCACACACAGCCAGAATTCGAAGCGGCTGAGCTTGTAGATTTTGCGTAGGGATTTCACGTCGATCAGGCCCCAGCCGGCCATCAGCAGCACCGCGCCCAGGGCCGCCTGAGGAATCCAGGCCATCGGCGCGGTAAAGAACAACAGGATGATGGCGATCACCAAGGCGGCGATAATGCCCACCAGTTGGCTTTTGCCACCGACCATGTCGTTGACGGCGGTGCGTGAGTCGGCGCCACTGATGGCGAAACCTTGAGACATCCCGGCAGCGATGTTGGTTACGCCAAGTGCGAGGAATTCGTGGTTGGCATTGATCGCGTAGCCATGCCGGGCGGCAAAGCTGCGGGCAGTGAGCATTGCGCTGCAAAAGCTCACCGTGGCGATACCAAGGGCGTCACGCAGCAGGCTTTTCATCTCACTGAGGTTGGTTTCAGGCCAGGCCAATTCTGGAATACCGGCAGGTACCGGGCCGAGAATCGCCACGCCGAAGTGGTCCAGGCCAAACACGCCGACCACCAGCGTCGCCAGCACCACGGTGACCAGTGCGGCGGGCAGGCGCGGGAAACGGCGGGGTATCCAGATCAACAGTGCCAGACCGGCCAGACCGATGCTCAGCGTTACCCAGTGGATTTCTCCCAGACGCTGCAGCAGGTTGATCAGGCTGAGGATGAAACCATCACCTTCAATCTTGAACCCCAGCACTTTACCCAGTTGACCGGCCAGCAGGCTCAAACCGATGCCGTTGAGGTAACCGATCAGAATCGGACGCGAGAAAAAACTGGCAATAAAGCCGGCGCGGGCCAACCCGGCACCGATCAGCATCAGGCCCACCAGGAGGGTGATAATCACCGACAACTGCGCCAGTCGGGCGGGATCCCCCATCGCCAGCGGGGCAATGGCCCCTGCCACCATGGCGCAGGTGGCCGCATCTGGGCCGACCATCAACTGGCGCGAACTGCCCACCAGGGCATAAACCATCATGGGCAGAATGCACGCATATAGCCCGTACTGCGGCGGCAGGCCGACAATTTGCGCATAGGCGATAGCAATCGGTATTTGAATCGCAGCTACCGACAACCCGGCCTGCAGGTCGGCGTGGAACCATTCGCGACGATAACGCAAGAGATTGGCCAGGCCCGGGAGCCAGCGAGACAGCAGCATGAAAGGGTCCTTTCGAGTGTTGCGCGACAGGGCTGAAAAACAGGCAATTGCCTTTATTAAAGCGTATTGCGAGTACCGGGGTAGGGGGTCAGATCAAAAGGTTGTGCTGGGCGGCTGTCGTCAGCTTGTCCGGGCTAGGGGGTGGGGGATAGGGAGGTTTTTGAAACGATTGCAACAGCTGCGAGGGCACAAGTAGATAAGATCAAAAAACAATAGTTGGTGAGTATAAGTGTTTTTAATTTTTTAGGAAATGCCAAAATTTCAGGTAATGAACCAAGTTCTCTTTTCGCGCTTAGGACTGGCATGGTTAAAACTATAGCTATGGCGTTAAGCCTGTAAATGGCGCCTATCCATCCGCTGTATAGCAGCATTTTTCTGTTGTTGGATATCCAGGCGGAATTGACTAAATGGATCTCCGCTTTTTCTAGCTTGAAACGTATTAAATAGGCCATGTAGAACAAATTCAGAAGCATCGCTGCTATTACCACTCCAGCAATAATGCCAAGCTCAAATCTTGTAGTGCTCATAGGTCTCGTGAATATCAGTTGTCGCCAATGTTGGTCGAGTTTTTAGAATCGTCGGTTCTTGCATCAGTGCAGGTGCTAAGATGTACTTGCTATGTTTTTGATAAGCTCACGGTAATCGTAAGGCAGCACAGTAGTAAAATTAAAGAGAGATAATTGCTTATTATGAGTAACTTTAATTTTTTAGGAAATGCCAATATTTCGGGGAGGTCGACTAGATTTCTTTTTTTACTTAATTTAGGCATGGCTAGCATTATTGCAATTGCATTTAGCTTGTAAATGGACCCTATCCACCCTGTTTTTGCTAGGGCTTTTTTGTTGTCTTGTATCCAGTTTGAGTTGGGGAGGTGGCTTTCAGCAATGGGTAGCTTGAAGGTTGCTAAATACGCCATGAAGACAAGATTCAAAAGCATCATTATGCTTATTGCGCCAACGATAAATCCTAATTCTATTTGGTTCACTTTTAGAATGCCTCGTAGATGGCATTGCCAAGCAGTTCACCGCCTTTACCACCTATATGGCCGGCGGCGGCTCCACCAATGATTGAGCCTATAAAAGCACAAGCAAATGCACCAGGTCCTCCAGTTGCAATGCCGAGTGCAATAACGCAAAGGCTGGTTGCGGCCATTGCGCCTACGCCGCCCCCGGCCGATCCGCTTAGTATGGTAATTCCGAGCTTGCTTGTTTCAACATATTTTGCTTTCCTGCATTCGTCTTCACGGCCACTTGAACACGCATTGTTGATGGATATTCCGGTTGCGGTAATATCTAATCCTATGCCTAAGTATGTTCCGTGTTTCAAAAGATTTGAAGCTTTCGCCACGTCATTAATTGTGTCGGCGTACCCTGCGATTACTCCAGAGTGTAAATAGCTTTTCGTGGAAATCCCAAGTGTTTTCTTGATAGACCCCTGGTTGCGCAGGCCTGACCCGTAGCTGGCAAAGCTTTTTAGTTGGTTTTCGAGCTTTGCAAATAGGATTTTTCGTTTTACGTAAAAGGCTTCCCGGCTGAGGATTGTTCCACTTCTAAGATGATCTTTATGGGCTATGTCAATTTCTTCAAGCGTTATCTTGATACCTTCCAGATGTTTGCTCCAAGAGCTGCTCATGCTGCCAATGCCAAGAGCGGAGTATCCCAGCGTTTTTGTTAGAAGCTCATGGTTCTCAATAAGAAAACCATCGCTTTGTGCGCCGTTGGTCATCAATGCCGTATGGGTATTGGCGGCCATCCTCATATAAAAAGCTTCTTCGGCTGTACAGGAGGGAGTAGAGTTGTCTCCAACGATTATAATCTCGCCTGGTAAGACTACCGAGTTAACAATGTGCGAATTCAATATGTCGAATTTCGCGCTAGAGTTTTTACCTAGCTGTAAATTTGACTTAAGGTATGAGTAATTTTGTACGTGTGGGTTTATGAAGCTCTTGACTTCTGGCATCGGCGATTGCCTCAGGAGTACTTTTTATTATTGATTCGATCCCAGCCGCCAGCAACGTTACCTCCGCCGCTACCATCCCCTCGTTTTTGCTGGGTGTAGGTCGTTTTTATCCGGCCGTAATTTAGACTGATGGACTCAGTTGGAACGCCATCATTCGCACTTTGCGAATAGTCTGAAATAATCACTTCTTCCAATGTGATCTCAAAGTACTTGAGTTTTTCACCGCCGGCACGATGTAGTGTAACGACAACTTCTTTTAAGTGTTCGCCTGCACAGCTGGCCTCTATGAGCTTGCAGCTGGATTTGTCTAGATTTTTGGTGAACGTGAAGTCGCTCACGGTTGTGCGTCCAGAAGACGCTCCGCCAGACGAACTTGCGGTAGCTGATGTGCTTTGATGAGTACCGAATCGGTACCCGGTGATTTCTATCCAGTCCTTGTGTTGATCATCAAGGGCTTCGCCAGGGATACCATCGATTTTGAGGAAAGCGTCAAATGCCATGTTCAATCGTCCTTGTCTGCATGTCATTTGAACAGTAGAACATTTTGAACGGGTAACGCCACCCCTGTAGGGGTGCTCAGGAGCGAGACCTGTTATCTGAATATTTCAACGTAGGATTCTGCTATCCATGCCGCCTACTTTGTAAACAAGGACAGGGTGCGTTATGGGCTCGGTGGGCAAGTTTGGTGAACAGATGGGCTGAGAGAATGTAGGGCGACAGCGTGCCTGGGTAGTGCTGCAAAGTAGTTAAATACCGCTCGAGTGGCGGTGGA
The DNA here is from genome assembly GCF_002845275.2 of Pseudomonas sp. S06B 330. Taxonomy (NCBI): domain Bacteria; kingdom Pseudomonadati; phylum Pseudomonadota; class Gammaproteobacteria; order Pseudomonadales; family Pseudomonadaceae; genus Pseudomonas; species Pseudomonas tussilaginis. The sequence continues at coordinate 1,257,432 of NZ_CP088149.1, forward strand.
GGCTGTTGCGCTGGATAACCTGCGGATGCCCCGTGTGAAAGGGCTAGGCGCCTCATCGCTTCCAGTTCAAAGAACTGTAGAAGACTAACGAGTCAGGGGAATGCTGGAGCGGGTGAAGGGAATCGAACCCTCGTTATCAGCTTGGGAAGCTGGAGTAATGCCATTATACGACACCCGCTTTCAGGGCTGACGTTGTACCAGATGTGCGCGGCGATTTGAAGCCTTGGCTGGTAAAAAAGCCTCGTTAGGCGGCCAGTAGCGCGAGGTCAGGCATCTTCCTTCTGCCCTATAGGGCCGCTGATGCATAAGGCTGCGCTACCGCCAACCAGGGTATTCAGATCGCCAGCGCATGATGCCCCGGCACGTACTGATTACGAACGCGCGATTCGCGCACAGGCGCTTTCAGGAACCCCAGCAAGGCATCACGCGTAGCATTGCAGGCGGCCTTGTGCTCCATGTCGAGGAAGTGGCCGGTGGCACGGATCTCGCTGAAGTGGCTGTTACGCACATGCTGGCTGAATTGCCGGGCATCGTCGGTAGTGGTGTATTCGTCCCACTCGCCGTTCATGAACAACACCGGAATGTCGATCACCCGTGCCGAGCGCAGGGCATTGTCCAGGTCGTGGTCGAGCACCTGGTTGATGTGAAAGTGCATCTGCGCGTATTCGTGGTTGTCCAGGCTGCTGACGTGCCGGTAGTTGAAACGCTTGAACAGCGACGGTAGGTGTTTGCCGATGGTGTCGTTGACCAGGTTGCCAACCTGGTATCGGTCACAGGCGCTGAGGTACTGGCAGCCGCGCTCGAGGTATTCGCGCATCGGTTCGTTGATCACCGGTGAGAACGAGCTGACCACGGCCTTTTCGATGCGCCGAGGCTTGTGCGCCAGTGCCAGCAGGGTGCAGGCACCGCCCCAGGAGAACGACATCACGTGGTCGGCGGCGAAATGCTCGATCAATTCGAGGAGGATCTGCCCTTCGGTTTCCTTGGTCAGCAAGCGCTCGTGGCGGTTGTGCGCCTTGGACTTGCCGGCATAGGGTTGATCGTAAAGCACCACGTTGAACTGCGGATGCAGGCTACGCACTGTTTGGGCAAACGAGGCCGTCGTGGCCAGCGAGCCATTGATCAGGATGATCGTCTTCTCAGCGGCGTCTGCGCGATAGAACTCCGTGTAAACCCGATACTGACCTTGTATATCAAGCACAGCAATTTCTGGCCTCATGTCGTCGACTCCTGGCGCAAAAAGGGTGTTCGCACATGCAAGGATGCGCGTTCTTTATGACAGGTAGGCATACGCCTTGAAGTGAAGCTGAGGGCCCTTGTCGATCCGTGTGCTGCGCTGGTCGACCGGTGTTGTTCTAGGTGGGCAATCTGCTGGACGCCAATGCTTCGAGGCACGGGTCGCCAGCAAAAAGGTGTCTTTGACTACGAGCGTGACTGGCAAGTCACATGCAGACCGACGATTGGATTCAAGCAGGCAGCTCAGTAACCCGCAAGTGCCTTTGGGGAAAATGACGAAATCTTTCCGCCAGGCGGTCGTGACTTCAGATCGCCAGAATTTCCTCAGGATAGAGCGCACGGTACTCGCCAGGACGCAGTCCCGGGTCCAACTGCAACGGGCCCATGGATTCGCGGTGCAGGCGCACGACTTTGTTGTCGAAGTGGCCGAACATGCGCTTTACCTGGTGGTAGCGGCCTTCGACGATGCTCAGGCGAGCGCTGCGCGGACCGAGCAGGGTCAGTTCGGCGGGCTGGGTGGTGAGGTCTTCGAAGGCGAAATAGAAGCCTTGGCGAAACTTGTCGATGTAGTGAGGTTCGATAAGCTGCTCGGTCTCGACGTAATAAATCTTCGCCAGCTTGGTTTGTGGTTGCGTCAGTCGTCGTGACCACTGGCCGTCGTTGGTCAGCAGCATCAGGCCGGTAGTGTTGAAGTCCAGGCGCCCGGCAATGTGCAACTCGTGTTTATCTGCCTCACTGATCAGGTCCAGCACGGTGCGGTGCTCCGGGTCCTGGGTGGCGCTAACGCAGCCTTGGGGTTTGTGCAGCATCAGATAACGCGCTGCGCGTCCGTCCTGAAGCACTTGATCATCGACCTCGATGCGGCTGAATTCGCGCACTTCCAGGCGCGGGTCACTGACGCAATAGCCGTCCACACGCACCCGTCGCTCGGCCAGCAGTAGGCGTACTTGCTGACGGTTGAAGCAGGGCAGGTTACTGAGGAATCGATCGAGACGCATACAAGGCCAGACGCTGGGCGTTGCAGTTTAACCGGCGCTTACGCTGTTTGCCGCTTGCAGTTGCTCCAGCACCTGGGCGCAGGCCGGGCACAGGCAGGCCTTGTTGCGCTGTTCGGCAGGCAATGTCTCAAGTACTTCGGGGGCGATGCTGACGCTGTAGCACCAGCACGCCTGGGCCGCAGTGCGCGGGTCGGCAAGGCTGCAACGGTTGCTGGCGCCACAGGCGGGACAGCATTGCGGGTCATTCATAGTCGGACCTGGACATCTCTACGCAGACGCGATTGCGGCCGCTTTGCTTGGCACGGTACAGCGCATGATCGGCGCGGGCGATCAGGCTGTGCAGGGTATCGTCAGGTTGCAGGCTGCTCAAGCCGATGCTGGTGGTCAAGTGGATCACTGTGTCGGCGAAGTTGAACGCCCTTTGTTCAGTGTGCAGGCGGATTTTTTCGGCCACTTCTTGGGCATGGGTAGCGTCGGTGTCTTTGAGCAGCACGATGAATTCCTCACCACCCCAACGACAGATAATATCCGCCTGGCGCAAGCAGTTTTCCAGTACATGGGCGAACTGGCGCAGCACTTCGTCGCCGGCCAGATGGCCATGGGTATCGTTGAGCTGCTTGAAGTGATCCAGGTCGATCAGTAAGGCAACCAGGCGCTTGGGCTCACGCAGGGCCTCGTTCAGGGCCTGCGCGGCCAGCAAGTCGAAGCCGCGACGGTTGGGCAGGCCGGTGAGGCTGTCGAGGGTGGCCAGGGTTTCAATGTTGTCCTGGTGGCGTTTGACCATGGCATTGAGCAGTGACAGCACGACGAGTCCGATAATGGTGCAGATCGCCAGGTTCAGGTACAGCGACTGGCGGATGTTGTCCAGGGCGCCGTCTTCACGCTTGTCGACGAACAGGTACCAGTTCAGTTCCGGCACCAGACGTACATTGAGAAAGTGGCTGTGACCGTTGCGGCTCAGGTACTCATAGCTACCGCTGACCGGTGTGGGCATCTGCTTGAGCAGTTCGCGTACCCCGTCCAGCTCGCGCAGCGCCTGGCCGGTGCGGGCACCATGAGCCCCACCCTTGGAGCCGGTCAGGACCACCTGTCCTTGCCGATCAACGAAGTACACCTGGCGCTGGTAGCGTTGTTGGTAATCATCGATCAGCCGCACCACGGCTTCGACGCTCAGGCCGATACCGGTAACGCCGATAAATTTGCCATGGTAGTCGTGTACGCGATAGTTGATGAATACCGTGAGCTTGTCCTGGTTGGCCATGTCCAGGTCGACGTTGATTTCGTACGGCGCCTCCATTTCCAACACGCGAAAGTACCAGGCATCGCGTGGTTCCTGCGGGTTGATCTGCTTGAGCACACCCTTTTGTGCCTGGTAATAGTTGCCGCTGGCGCTGGAGACGAAATAAGCCGTGTAGGCGTGGTACTGCGCCATGACTTCATTGAGATAGCGGGAGAGCTGCGTCGGGTCACGCTCGCCGGCTAGCGCCCAGTCCCGCAGGAAGGTGTCGTGAGCCATCATCGAGGAGATCAGGATCGGTCGCACCAGATCCTTCTGGATTTCCGAGTAGACCGTGTCAGAGGTCAGGGGCAGCTCGGTATTGACGATGTTGTCGCGGATCGAACTGCGCGAGGCGAAATAACTCAGCAGCGATGTGGCGAGAAAGCCGCAGCCGAGCAGCAAGAGCAAGGTCAGAATCAGCGAACGCTGCGAAAACAGGGCGGAGCGAGGCAATATGACAGTCCCTTGATATAGGCCAATGGCGTTCATTCTAGTGCGACGGCCGGAAAATAACTGGACAAATATCAAGGGTATTGGCGTTGTTTCAAATTATTGCTGCAATGGCACCGGATGTGCTTTGGATGGTCTTAATTGATGCCGATTGCGCTTTGCTGATCGACGCCGACCAGCGCCGCTGGGATGGGCAGTTTCGCGGTCCAGGAGGCCGCTATGTATCGCCGACTTTTGCTTGTTGCAGTGCTGAGTTTGCTGACCACCGCGTGCGTTCCTTACGGAGATAACGGGTACTACCGAAGCGAAGTCTATACCGCTGATCGCTATGGCTATCCTGGCTATTACCGGCCTGTCTATCCCAACAACCGTGGCTACTATGTGGCGCCACAACCACGCTACTACTCGCCGCCACCGAATCACTATCGTCCAGCACCTCATTACTACCGTCCCGCTCCCCACTACTATCGCTCAACACCGCATTATTACCGCTCGGCACCGGACCGTTACTACAAGGCCTATCCCGGGCGGGGGCAGGAGCGCTACCGCCAAGGGTCCTCACGTCAGGACCGCTACGATCGCCGCGGTGGCGGTCGCGTAGAGGGCAGTTGGCAGCGTTGAGCCTTTCAGGCCAGGTCCGCCAAGGGATGGCGGCCTTCCCATACCTTGGAAAAATGCGCATTGATCACAGCGTCTGGCACCTGGGCGATATCCGCCCAGTGCCAGCGTGGTTTTTGGTCTTTGTCGATTAAACGGGCCCGTACACCTTCACTGAACTCCGGGTGTCGGCAACAATTGAGGCTCATGGCGTATTCCATCTGGAATACTTGCACCAATGACAAGTACCGCGCCCGTCGGATCTGCTGCCAGACCAAGTGCGCAGTCAGCGGGCAACCTTCGAGCATGGTGTGCGCGGCATTGGCCAGTAAGGTGTCGGGGTGGTTACGCAGGGTGGCTATCGCACGCCAGGCGCAGACCGGATCGCTGACATCGAGCAGTGCATCGATCTGTTGGCGGCGTGGCAGCCATTGGGCTTGCGGCATTTCGACTTGGGTTCGATGTTGCTGGGCCTTGAGTAGGCTGTTCAATTGCAGTGCCGTCTGTTCTTGCCAGTTCAGCTGCAACAGGTCGTCGATCAGTTCTTCTTGCTGGTTTTCCCCCAACAGGCGATCTGCCAGGTCCAGATCCAAGGCATCGCGAGCATTGATACCGGCGCCGGTCATCCCTAGAAACAGCCCGAGTTTTCCCGGCAGACGGGCAAGAAACCAACTGGCACCTACATCCGGATACAGACCGATGCTGATTTCGGGCATGGCCAGGCGGCTGCTTGGGGTAACGATGCGCACGTTGGCCCCTTGCAGCAAACCCATGCCGCCACCGAGCACATGACCGTGGCCCCAGCACAGCAGCGGCTTGGGGTAGGTGTGCAGGCGGTAGTCCAGGCGATACTCGTCTGCGAAGAAGCGCGCGGCCAATGGCGGTACTTCCCCGGGATGATCGCGACAGGCCTGGACCAGGCTGCGTACATCACCCCCGGCACAAAACGCTTTGGCGCCAGCCCCGCGTAGCAGCACGCAGACAACCTCCGGGTTGTCTGCCCACTCAGCCAGTTGCTGGTCGAGCACTTCGATCATCGGTAACGACAAGGCATTGAGCGTCTTGGCAGCATCCAGGGTGGCGATGCCGATGCGGGCGCCATCGACGCCGGTGAGTTCTTCGCACTGTACGGCCATGGGCGACCTCATTCGTCTGATCCGGACAAGTATGGTCGGTGTCGGTGAAACTGCCGGTCGCTGGTCGGATCGATTGACAAGTACCGACAGCTTTCCTAGTGTCGCGCCATTGTTTACGGATGGCCTCATGACTGACGACGATCGCATCAAACTTGAACCGAGCTGGAAAGAAGCGCTGCGCGCCGAATTCGAGCAGCCCTACATGCAGCAATTGCGTGAGTTCCTGCGCGAGGAACATGCGGCGGGCAAAGAGATCTACCCGCCGGGGCCGTTGATTTTCAATGCGCTCAACTCCACGCCGCTGGGCCAGGTGAAAGTAGTGATCCTCGGCCAGGATCCGTATCACGGCCCCGGTCAGGCCCATGGCCTGTGCTTTTCGGTACAGCCGGGGATCCCGACGCCGCCATCGCTGGTCAATATCTACAAGGAGTTACACCGCGACCTGAACATCGAGATTCCCAAACATGGCTGCCTGCAGCATTGGGCCGATCAGGGGGTGTTGCTGCTCAACACCACCATGACCGTGGAGCGCGCAAATGCCGCCTCGCATGCCAAGAAGGGGTGGGAGTTTTTCACTGACCGGGTCATTGAAGTGGTCAGTGAGCACCAGCCCAACACGGTATTCCTGCTCTGGGGCGCCCATGCGCAAAGCAAACAGAAGCTGATCGACGGGACCAAGCATCTGGTCCTCAAGTCAGTGCACCCGTCGCCCTTGTCTGCCTATCGTGGGTTCCTGGGTTGTGGGCATTTCAGCCGCACCAACAAATTCCTCGAACAGCACGGACTGACGCCTGTGGAATGGGCCTTGCCGCCGTTGTAAGAGCAAAAAAAGGAAGCCTTAGCTTCCTTTTTTACTGTCTGGCCCGGCTGCTTGATGTTCGCCAATCCAGTGACGGAACAGCGGTTCAGCCAGAAACAGCACAAACAGTAAGCGCATCACTTGCAACGCGGTCACCAGCGGTACTGACAACTGAAGGGTCTCGGCGGTCAGGCTCATTTCAGCAATGCCGCCGGGCATCATGCCCAGGGTCAAGGAGCGTAGGTCCAATTGGGTCAGGTGGCTCAAGGTCCAGGCAGCCGCGGCGGCAATCAGCATGCTTAGCGCCGTCGCGACCAAGGTGCGCCCCAAAAAAGACGGCGCCCGGCGAAAGAACGCTCGATTGAAGTGGCAACCCAGGCCACTGCCGATCAGCCATTGGCCGATCTGGCTGGCGCCGTCGGGCAGGGCTATTTGCAAATCGGCGCCAACACTGGCGATGGCTGCCACCAACAGCGGCCCAAACAGCCAGGGGTTGGGTTGCTTGAAGCGTTGCCACAGCCAGGCCATGGCAATCCCCAGTGGGCAGATCAGCGCCAGCCAGCGCCAGCTGACACTGCCGGCATGGGTGATTGCCACCCCGTCACCGAGCAGGTACTTGAACAGCGCCGGTACACACAGCACCACCGCCAGCACCCGCAGGCTCTGTGCGGCAGCGACCTGGCTGAGCACCGCGCCATTGCGCGCGCCGAGGTTGACCATCTCTCCGGAGCCGCCCGGCATGCTGGAAAAGAATGCGGTGGCGCGGTCTTCACCGGTGCGGCGTAACAGCCAGATGCCGACCACGCTGGAGACGCTGGTGATCAGCGCACCACAAAAGATCAAACCGAAGTTGCTGGCCACCTGTTCCACCACCGCAGGGGTGAAGTGCAGGCCAATACCAATGCCGATGATCCACTGGCCGCATTTGCGCCCGCCGGGGATTTCGCTCAATTGCCAGGGCGTCAGGCAGCGTACCAGGATGATCGCCAGCAATGAGCCGACCATCCATGGCAGCGGCCAGCCGACCAGGCTGGCGAGGTAACCGCCCGCCAGACCGACCAGCCCAGTGGCCCAACACAGCTGCAAAGGCCGATCAGACATCAGCCAGGGCACGACGCTGGATAGCGCGCTTGCGCCAGATGCGTAGCAGTGGCAGCACCATCATGGCCAGGGTCAGGCCCCAGACACTCAGGCTGATCGGGCTGGACCAGAGGATGTCCAGGGCACCGTTGGAGATCGACAACGCTCGGCGCAGGTTTTGCTCCATCAAACCGCCAAGGATGAAGCCGAGGAGGATGGGCGACAGCGGGAAGTCCAGCTTGCGCAGGATGTAGCCGAAGATGCCGATGCCGATCATCAGAAACAGGTCGAAAGTGGTGGCATGCACGGCATAGACGCCGATTGCGGTGATGATCGCGATCACCGGCACCAGGGCCCAGTTAGGTACAGCGAGGATTCGGGTGAACAGGCGGATCATCGGGATGTTGAGGATCACCAACATGATGTTGGCGATGAACAACGAGGCGATCAGCCCCCAGACGATGTCGGGTTGTTGTGCGAACAGCATTGGCCCCGGGGTGATGTTGTACAAGGTCAGCGCGCCGATCATCACGGCGGTGGTTCCCGACCCCGGCACGCCCAGGGTCAGCATGGGCACCAGAGCGCCGCAGCAGGAAGCGCCAATCGCGGTTTCTGGCGCGGCCAAGCCGCGTTTGTCACCCTTGCCAAAGGTGCCGCTGGCACCGGCGATGCGCTTCTCGGTCATGTAGGCCACGGCGCTGGCCAGGGTTGCGCCGGCACCAGGCAGCACGCCCATGATGAAACCGAGCACACCACAGCGAATGTTCACCACGAATACTGAAGCGGCTTCCTTGAAGTTGAACAACATGCGTCCGGTCGCTTTCACTGCGGCGTGGCCATGGTGGGTCTTTTCCAGCAGCAGGAGGATTTCGCTGATGGAGAATAGGCCCAGCACCAAGACCACGAACTGAATACCGTCGGCCAAGTGCACGCTGTCACCGGTGAAACGGTACACGCCGCTGTTGGCGTCGATGCCGATGCTGGAGAGGAACAGGCCGATCAGTGCCGCGATGAAGGTCTTGAGCGGTCGGTCGCCGGCCATGCCACCCAGGCAGACAATCGCGAAGACCATCAGCACGAAATACTCAGCGGGCCCGAAGGCAATCGCCCATTTGGCCAGCAGCGGGGCAAACAGCACCATGCCACAGGTGGCGATGAACGCGCCGATGAACGAACTCCATGCCGACAACGACAGCGCTACACCGGCCAGGCCCTGGCGCGCCATGGGGTATCCGTCGAGAGTGGTCATGACGGTGGACGCTTCACCGGGAATATTCAACAGGATCGAGCTGATCCGCCCGCCGTATTCGCAGCCAAGGTAGACCGCAGCTAGCAGGATCAGTGCTGATTCTGGCGGCAGGCCGAGGGCGAAGGCGATGGGGATAAGCAAGGCCACGCCATTGATCGGGCCCAGGCCTGGTAACAGACCGACGACAGTGCCGATCAGGGTACCGGCCAGGGCGGTGACCAGGTTGTAAGGGCTCAGGGCGACGCCGAAGCCTTGGCCCAGATAACTGAGGGTATCCATGTCAATTCTCCAGAACGTCGAGTAGGCCCAGGGGCAGAGGGACATCCATGACTCGGTCGAACAACCAGTACAGGGCGATACTCATCAAACCGATGATCACCACACTGGGTAACCAGCGCCCCCCATAGAGCCGGGCCATGGGCACGCCGATGAGGATGCTGCTGAGAATGAAGCCGAGCGGTTCGAAGGTGGCGGCGAATACCAGTAGCAAACCGATGCACAGCGCGATTTTGTTCAGGGTTTCACGGTCAAGTTCAGGTTCGTCGTCCTTGCGTACGATGGGCGTAGGGCGAAATGCCAGGTACAGCAGGCCGATGCTCATCAAGCCGAGCATCAGCAAGGGGTAGGCGCGCGGGCCGACTGGTTCATAGGAAAACGCGGCCTGGTAGGGCCAGGCCATTACTGCCAGGGCGGCACATAGCGCCAGCAGAAACAGCGCGAAGATGCGTTGCAGGACCATAGGGGGAATCCTCTTTTCGCGGGGCAAGCCTGTACCCACAGGGTGGCGCTGTGTCCGTGGGAGCGGGCTGCCCCGCAATGCTTCTAAGGGTTTAGGGGCTTACTGAATCAGCCCAAATTCCTTGGCCAGGGTCTTGTAGTCCGCCACCTGTTTCTTCACGTAGGTGTCCAGTTCGGCACCGGTCATGGCGAAGGGGAACAGCTCGCGCTGGTCGCGCAGCTTGGCGAAGTCATCCGAGGCGAGCATTTTGTCGAACGAGGTCTTCCACCAGTCGTACTCTTCATCGGTGACCTTCGGCCCCAGATAGAAGCCGCGCACTACCGGCCAGACGATGTCGTAACCCTGTTCCTTGGCGGTCGGGATGTCCTTCATTTCCGGCTCGTCCAGGCGGTTCTCGGCGAATACCGCGAGCAGACGCATGTCACCGCTCTGGATGTGCGGCATGGAGTCGGAAATGTCGGTACTGCCGACCTGGATATGCCCACCGAGCAGTGCCGTGGCAATTTCACCACCGCCTTCGAGGGCAACATAACGCAGGTCACGCGGGTTAATGCCGGCCGCTTTGGCAATCAGTGCGGTCTGCATCCAGTCCTGGCTGCCGACGGTGCCGCCGGAGCCGATGACCACTTTGCTTGGGTCTTTTTTCAGCGCGTTAACCAGGTCATCTAGGGTCTTGTAGGGCGAGTCGCTTTTCACGGCGATGGCACCGTAACTGGTGCCGACCGCTGCCAGCCAGCGCACGGCGTTCTCGTCGAAGCGGCCAAACTTGCCTTGGGCCAGATTGAGCAGCGAGCCGCTGGACCAGGCCACCAGGGTTCCGGCATCGGCTGGCCGCTGGGCGACCACGGCGTTGTAAGCAACTGCGCCGACGCCGCCAGGCATGTAGGTTACGCGCATGGGCTTGCTGAGAATCTTCTCGTTGACCAGGGCGCTTTGCACCAGTTTGCAGGTCAGGTCGAAGCCACCGCCGGGGGAAGCCGGGGCGATGCACTCAGGGCGTTTGGGTTCTTCGCTTGCCAGGGCCTGGCCGGCAAACATGAGGCAGGCAGTGGCAAGTGCGATACGGCGCAGTGAAAAGGTCATCGTCTATCTCCGTGAGCATTATTGTTATCGGGGATTACCACAGCGCAAGGCTGTAACTCACCAGCAGCCGCACTTCGTCCGCATCGCGGGCAAAGTTGGAGCGGAAGGTGGCGTTGCGCAGGCGCACGGCGACGTTTTTCAGGGCGCCACTTTGCACCACATACTTGAACTCGGTATTGCGTTCCCATTCCTTGCCTTCACCGCCATCGGCCAGGCTGACATTATCGCCGCTGATGTAGCGAGTCATGAAGGTCAGGCCAGGGATGCCCAGTTTGGCGAAGTCATAGTCATAGCGCGCTTGCCAGGAACGCTCGTCAGCACCGGCGAAGTCGTTGATCTGGACGAAGTTGATCAGGTAAGGGTCGGCACCGTCGACGTAAGGGAAGGCGGTGTCACCAGACAGGTGCTGATAGCCGGCACTGAGCTTGTGGCCCAGGAGGCCGTAGCTGAGCATGCCGTTGAGCGCAGTGTTGTCGATGTTGCCACCACGGGCCTGGCCCTGGTCATCACTGAACGCCATGCGCAGGTCGGCGCCGAAGGTGCCGGGGCCCCAAGGCTGACTGGCAATCATGCCGACGAAGTGCTGGCGATAGACATCATCGAGCTGAGCCCAGTGGTAGCTACCAGTGATCTTGTCGGTGAACTTGTAATCCAGGCCAGCCATGTCGAAATGGTTGCCGGCAACCGTGCCAAGAAAGCGGCTGTTCTTGTTGTTGAGGGCGATGTCCTGATTGTCGGTGCTGTCGCGGTCCTTGGCTTTTTCCAGGCGGCCGCCGGTAAAGGTCAGGTTTTTGATTTCGCCGGAGGTCAGCAGGCCACCTTCGAAGGTCTGCGGCAGAATGCGACCGTCATTGGGCTGCAGGGTTGGCAATTCCGGCATTAGGGTGCCGACCTTCAATTCGGTTTGCGAGATCTTCACCTTGCCGGTCAGGCCGAGCTTGGAATACTCGTCGGCGGCGCGTCCGCTGTCGTGGGTCGGCAACAGGCCGCTGCCGGTGCGGTCGGGGCTGGAGTCGAGTTTGATACCGAGCATCCCCAAGGCGTCGAGACCAAAGCCAACCGTGCCGTCGGTGTAGCCGGACTCGAAGTTGAGCATGAAGCCCTGGGCCCACTCGTCACGTTTGGACTGCTGGGCGCTCGTGCCATCGCGAAAGTCGCGGTTGAAGTACATGTTGCGGGTTTCGAAGGTCGCTTTGCTGTCATCGAAAAAAGCAGCCTGGCTCAGCGGCGTGACGCCGGCAAGGGCGAGGGCACTGGCAACTGCGGTCTGGCGGGAGGGTAAACGGCGGGTAGGCGCGTACGCCTGGGGCTGCATGGACAGCATCGTAAATGACTCCGTTATTGTTCTTATTAGTTCGAACTTCATGTTCGGTTGTACGGCAAGCAGAGTGAGCCGTGAGAGGATGCTAGGGGCTGAACCTTTCGCTAACCTTTCAGCAGTTTTTCATTGTTTCCAGGGCTTCACAGGCGGGCTGTCGGCTGTACACTCCGCGCCATTGACCGCGACGCGACCGGAGAAAGAACGATGCGTGTGCTGCTCGTCGAAGACCATCTGCAGCTGGCTGAAAGCGTGGCCCAGGCCTTGAAAAGTACTGGCCTGACCGTGGATGTATTGCACGATGGCGTGGCCGCCGACCTGGCCCTGGCCAGCGAGGAATATGCCGTGGCCGTGCTCGATGTGGGCTTGCCGCGCATGGACGGTTTCGAAGTGCTGGCGCGCCTGAGGGCACGCGGCAAAACCCTGCCGGTGCTGATGTTGACCGCCCGCAGCGACGTCAAGGACCGGGTCCATGGCCTTAATCTCGGGGCTGACGATTACCTGGCTAAACCGTTCGAACTGACTGAGCTGGAGGCACGGGTCAAGGCCTTGTTGCGCCGTAGCGTGCTCGGTGGTGAGCGTCAGCAACGCTGTGGTCCCTTGGTGTACGACCTCGATACTCGCCGTTTCACCCTCGGTGATGATCTGCTGACCCTGACTTCCCGCGAGCAGGCTGTGCTCGAAGCCTTGATCGCCCGGCCGGGACGGGTGATGAGCAAAGAGCAGTTGGCCGCTCAGGTGTTTGGCCTGGACGAAGAGGCCAGCGCCGATGCCATTGAAATCTACATCCATCGCCTGCGCAAAAAACTCGACGGCCATGCAGTTGCCATCGTCACCTTCAGGGGGCTCGGTTACCTGCTCGAGCATCGCGATGCGTGACAGCGTCAGCCTGCGTGGGCGGCTGCTGTGGAACCTGGCGGTGCTGCTGGTGGTGTTGATGCTTGCCAGTGGCTTGAGTGCTTACTGGAATGGTCGTGAAGCCGCCGACACTGCCTACGATCGCACCCTGCTGGCATCGGCACGGACCATCGCTGCTGGTTTGTCGCAACGGGACGGCACCCTCAGTGCCGATGTGCCTTACGTCGCATTGGATACCTTTGCCTACGACAGCGCCGGCCGCATCTACTACCAGGTCAACGACATTCATCAACGGCTGATCTCTGGTTACGAAAATTTGCCGGCACCTCCGCCTGGCACACCGCGTACTGATGATTACCCGGCGCTGGCGCGCTTCTATAACGCCCGATATCTGGGGCAGGACGTGCGGGTGGTCAGCCTGCTCAAGGCCGTTTCCGAACCGAACATGAACGGCATGGCCGAAATCCGTGTGGCCGAAACCGAAGAGGCGCGGGTGCGCATGGCGCGCAGCCTGATGGCCGATACCCTGTTGCGCTTGGGCATGCTGGCGCTTGGCGCGCTAATGCTGGTGTGGTTTGCGGTCAGTGCCGCGTTGCGTCCGCTGGAGCGTTTGCGCAGCGCCGTGGAAGAACGTCAACCCGATGACCTGCGGCCCTTGCCGCTGGTCGAGGTGCAACGTGAATTGAGCCCGTTGGTGCGTGCCTTGAACCATTTCACCGAACGCCTGCGCGGCCAGTTCGAGCGTCAGGCCCAATTCATTGCTGAGGCCGCCCATGAGCTGCGCACGCCGCTGGCAGCGCTCAAGGCCCGGGTTGAGCTGGGCCTGCGTTCGAATGAGCCACAGGTTTGGCGTGACACACTGGAGTCGGCGGCCCAGGGTACTGACCGCCTGACTCACCTGGCCAACCAGCTGTTGTCCCTGGCGCGGGTGGAAAACGGTGCCAGGGCCATCGCCGAAGGGGGCGCACAGTTATTGGACTTGAGCCAGTTGGCACGTGAACTGGGTATGGCCATGGCGCCGTTGGCCTACGCGCGCGGGGTGGCGCTGGCGCTGGAGGCCGAGGCGCCGGTCCAGGTGCGTGGCGAACCGACGTTACTCAACGAGTTGCTTAGCAACCTGGTGGACAACGCTCTGGCCCATACACCCAAGGGTGGCAATGTGATTTTGCGCGTCTATGCGCCTGGAGTGCTGGAAGTCGAGGACGACGGCCCCGGCATTCCTGAAAATGAGCGCGAACGAGTGTTCGAACGCTTTTATCGACGTGGCGCCCAGGGCACTGGCTTGGGCCTGGCGATTGTCGGTGAGATCTGCCGCGCACACTTGGCCCAGATCAGCTTGCATGACGGTGAGCGCGGCGGTTTGAAGGTGCGGGTCAGTTTTACGGTGGACTAGCGGAACATCGAACGGGCAAACAGCAGGTCGCTGGCCTCCAGTTCAGTGCCGGTGGGCAGCCCCAGGTGGCGGTACGCTGGCAAGGCTGCCAGAGGGCGCGATCTGTCGTTGGCCGGGCTCAAGGCGCGGGCGATCTGGACGATGTCGACGTAGTCGACCCGGTCACTGCCACGGTCCAGGTCCAGGTCCAGGACCTGGCCGGGAAGCCTGACCAATTGTTCGGGAAACTCCCAACTGCTGAGGATCTTGTCGCCCAGGGCTGGATGAATCTGATCGATCACATAGTTCAGGCACACCGGATCCGAGAGCAGCTCGTTGTGTTCTTCGGCGTAAATCAGGATCGGCAGCACGCCAATCTGGTGAACCAGGCCAGCCAGAGCACCCTGGTCAGGTTTGAGTTGGGTGTAGCGTAGGCAGAGTTCGTAGCTAATGCCGGCAACTTCCAGACTGTTAGCCCAGACTTCGCGCATCTTCTTTTCGACCACCTCCGAGCGGGCGTGAAAGATCTGTTCGATCACCAGGCCGACCGCCAAGTTGCAGCTGTAATTGATGCCCAGGCGGGTGATTGCGGTCTGCAGGTCAGTGACTTCAACTGAAGCGCGCAGCAACGGGCTGTTGACCACCTTGATCAGGCGGGCCGAGAGGGCGGCGTCGCGGCCGATGACCTTGCTCAAGGCGCTAACGCTGATTTCGCTGTCTTCGGCGGCCTCGCGGATGCTCAAGGCAACCTCAGGCAAGGTCGGCAGCACCAGGTCATCGTTGTCGATGGCGGCCAGCAACTGGGCCTGGACCATCTCGGCCAGCTTGTTCATCGTGACTCTCTAGCGCAATTCAAGGAGAACCCCAACCTGATTGGGCCGGGGCAAGGCAGGCTCAGCGCTGGATCTCGCGGTCGCGATCCAGTTCGTAGGGCAACGTCAACAGCGCAAGGCGCGGACCGTCGGGGCTGCCCAGATGCAGGTTGTTGTCTTCCACGGCATCGGCAGTCAACACGGCCAGCAGTTCACTGCCGTCTGCGCTACGCGCGGCCAGGACCACTTCACCCACTGAAGAACTGTGAGTGGGTGAGAAAATCTCGGTGCCAGGTTCCGGTACGCTGTCGCTGCTCAATGCCACACGGTACTGGCGGCGCTTGAGCTTGCCCAGGTACTGCATGCGCGCGACGATTTCCTGGCCTGTGTAGCAGCCTTTCTTGAAGCTGACACCACCAACGGCCTGTAGGTTGATCATCTGCGGGATGAACAACTCACGGGTCTGGGCCATGACTTGGCCGATGCCTGCACGAATCTGCCCAAGCAGCCAGTCGTTCAGTGCTGCCTGCGGCAGCTTTTCGCCCAACACAGCCTGGACACCAGCGGCCTGCTCAGCCGGTACCCACAGCTCGACTCGGGCGGGCGACACAAGAATGGCAATCAGGTCGTTGTGACGGGTAATGCCATCGACCTGTGCCGGCTGCTCAAGGCCCAACGCCTGCAATGCCGCTTCGCCGTTATGCAGACCAAAGCGCACCCAGGCGTCGCTGTCGTCGGTCAGCTTGGCCTTGGAGAACACGGCGTACTTTTTCAGGTCGGCCAGCTGCGCATCAAGCAGCTCACGGGTCATGGCCAGCAGGAAACCGTCGGCCGCAGGCAGGATGCGAAAGCTCGACTGCATGCGGCCTTTGACCATGCAACGAGCACCCAAGCTGCTGGTACTGTCGTTGAGGTAGCTGATGTTGCAGGTCAGTTGGCCTTGCAGAAATTTGCCGGCGTCCGAGCCGCGGACGGCGAGAATGCCTTCGTGGGACAGGGTGCAGAAAAAAGCGGAATCGGCCATGGGTCATCGCAGGGTAGTAAGACTGGGGGTCATGATAGAGCGCCGTCGGCAAAATAGGTAGTTGAGTGCACCCCTGTGACATTATTTACTCACATGTCCGGACCAACGTCGCGTGTCCCAGAGGCCCGGGCTCTGTATACTGGCGGCCTATTTTCGGAGGGCTCCATGGTCGAACAAATTGAACTCAACAAGCTCTTTTGGCACAGCCGCCGCGGCATGCTCGAGCTGGACGTGTTGCTGGTTCCTTTCAGCCAGGACGTCTTTCCAACCCTGAGCCCGGAAGACCGCGAACTGTACTGGCGCCTGCTCGGTTGCGAAGACCAGGACATGTTTGGCTGGTTCATGGAGCGCAGCGAGTCCGAAGACCCTGAGCTGCAGCGCATGGTTCGCATCATTCTGGACCGTGTCCAGCCCAAGTGAGCGTTTCGAGTGTCGCTGGCAGGGCTCGCCAAGCCTGCTGGCGGCCTACCTGGTCAGTCTGCTGCTGGTTTTGCTGGCGCTGAGCCTGTTGCAGATACCCTGGTGGCTTCAACTGAGTGGCGTGGGCCTGTGTCTGCTGCACGCCGGCTGGATGATTCCCCGGCGCATTCTGCTCAGCCACCCGCAGGCCATCAGTGGTTTACGGCGAGCCCCTGACGGCTGGCAGTTGTTCAGCCTGGCCAAGGGTTGGCAGTCGGTACAGCTACGCCCTGACAGCCTGGCCTTGCCGGGCTTGATCGTGCTGCGCTATCGCCGCCAGGGTTGGTGGTTCAGTCAGGGTCTGTGCATTGCCCATGATGCGCTGGAACCGGTGCAGCACCGGCGCCTGCGCGTGCGCTTGAAGTTCAGTCGGCGTAGGTGGGCGGCTGCACAATAGTGTCATGTGCTTCGGCGAGCATACCGGGGTAGTCCAGGGTGTAGTGCAAGCCCCGGCTTTCCTTGCGCTGCATGGCGCAGCGAATCATCAGTTCGGCAACCTGGGCCAGGTTGCGCAGTTCGATCAGGTCGCGGCTGACCTTGTAGTTGCTGTAGAACTCGTCGATCTCATCCAACAGTAGGCGCACACGGTGCTCGGCACGTTGCAGGCGCTTATTGGTGCGCACAATGCCGACGTAGTCCCACATGAAGCGCCGCAGTTCGTCCCAGTTGTGCGCGATGATCACGTCTTCATCCGAGTCGGTTACCTGGCTGGCATCCCAGCAGGGCAGGGCCCGCGGCATGCTCACCTGGTCCAGGTGTGATTCGATGTCGGTGGCTGCGGCGCGGCCATAAACGAAGCATTCGAGCAGTGAGTTGCTGGCCATGCGGTTGGCGCCATGCAGGCCAGTAAAGCTGGTTTCACCGATGGCATACAGGCCGGGCACGTCGGTATGACCGCGGTCGTCGACCATGACCCCGCCGCACGTGTAGTGAGCGGCAGGTACCACTGGAATCGGCTGGCGGGTGATGTCGATACCGAAGGTCAGGCAGCGCTCATACACGGTGGGGAAGTGGCTTTTGATGAACGCCTCTGGTTTGTGGCTGATGTCCAGGTACACGCAGTCCACGCCCAGGCGTTTCATTTCGTGGTCGATGGCGCGAGCGACGATATCGCGTGGCGCCAGCTCTTCGCGAGGGTCGAAGCGCGGCATGAAGCGCTCGCCGTTGGGCAGTCGCAGCAACGCGCCTTCACCGCGCAGGGCTTCGGTAATCAGGAAACTCTTGGCCTGAGGGTGATACAGGCAGGTGGGGTGGAACTGGTTGAATTCCAGGTTGGCCACCCGGCAACCGGCACGCCAGGCCATGGCGATACCATCGCCGCAAGCACCGTCGGGGTTGCTGGTGTACAGGTAAACCTTGGCTGCGCCACCGGTGGCGAGCACGGTGAAGCGCGCACCAAAGGTGTCGACTTCGCCAGTGTTGCGGTTGAGTACGTAAGCGCCCAGGCAGCGGTCGCCGTCCTGGCCCAGGCGTCGCTCGGTAATCAGATCAACCGCCACCCGCTGTTCCAGCAGCTCAATGTTGGGCCGTTGCCGCGCCTGGGCCAGCAACGTGGTGAAAATCGCCGCCCCGGTTGCATCGGCAGCATGGATGATGCGCCGATGGCTATGGCCGCCTTCGCGGGTCAGGTGAAACTCAAAACCGCCATCATCGACACTGGCATTTTCATCGCGGGTAAAGGGCACCCCCTGATCGATCAGCCACTGGATGGCCTCGCGGCTATGCTCAACAGTAAAGCGCACGGCGTCTTCATGGCACAGGCCGCCGCCGGCGTTGAGGGTGTCCTCGACGTGCGACTGCACGGTGTCAGTGTCATCAAGCACGGCGGCGACTCCGCCTTGGGCCCAATAAGTGGAGCCGTTGGCAAGATCGCCCTTGCTCAGCACGGCAATACGCAGGTGGCCGGGGAGGTTCAGCGCCAAGCTCAGACCGGCGGCGCCGCTGCCGATCACGAGGACATCGTGTTGTAGTTGTTGGCTCATGTCAGGACACTAGTATCTGGAGAGGGGGATCGGCACAATAGTCAGGCGCTTATGGCAATGTGAAACTATCGTGAATCTGGACCGGTTGCCTTTATAGCAGCCCCAAGGCTCTGATTTCCAATGGAGCTGTAGGGTCCTGGTAGCTTGCTGTGGGAACTTTCCGTGCCATGCGGATATCCATAGAAGGCTGCCCACACACCACAATGCCGCGGCGACGCATGGCAGTGGCCCGTAACAAGGCGCTGTCGGCGTACTCGAGACCCGATTATCGACGCAGCCGGCCGTGACCGCGCTGCGTTTTTCGTGCGAGCCGACCAAGGGCCGCAGGAAACTTGCTTGGAGGGGAGAACTTTTGCGAAAAGCCCGAGTCTATGGTTGCAAGCCTGAACGATGCTTCTCGCAACGCTCCTTCAAGTTCACTGAGGAGTGTTCATGCTAACCCAGGAAGAGGATCAGCAGCTTGTCGAGCGCGTGCAGCGTGGCGACAGGCGAGCGTTTGATCTGTTGGTGCTGAAGTATCAGCACAAGATTCTCGGGTTGATCGTGCGTTTTGTACACGACACCCATGAAGCCCAGGATGTGGCGCAGGAAGCTTTCATCAAGGCTTACCGGGCGCTTGGGAATTTTCGCGGCGACAGTGCTTTTTATACCTGGCTGTACCGCATTGCCATCAACACGGCAAAGAACTATCTGGTGTCCCGCGGTCGGCGGCCACCGGACAGCGATGTAAGTTCCGAGGATGCGGAATTTTACGACGGCGATCATGGCCTCAAGGATCTGGAGTCCCCCGAGCGTGCGTTGTTGCGAGATGAGATCGAAGGCACCGTCCATCGGACCATTCAGCAACTGCCAGAAGATTTACGGACGGCGTTAACTTTACGTGAATTTGATGGTCTGAGTTACGAGGACATTGCGAGTGTCATGCAGTGTCCAGTGGGTACCGTGCGCTCCCGGATTTTCCGCGCTCGGGAGGCCATAGATAAAGCCCTGCAGCCGTTGTTGCAGGAAACCTGAGACAGCGGCGACAGCCAAGAGAGGAACCGCCATGAGTCGTGAAGCGTTGCAGGAATCGCTGTCCGCGGTAATGGATAACGAAGCGGACGAACTGGAATTACGTCGGGTATTGAACGCCGTCGATGATGCCGAAACCCGTGCCACCTGGTCGCGTTATCAGGTTGCCCGTGCCGCCATGCACAAAGAACTGGTGCTGCCACAACTGGATATCGCCGCTGCCGTCTCTGCCGCACTGGCTGACGAAGCCGCGCCGGTCAAGGTCAACCGTGGTCCATGGCGCAGCCTGGGTCGCCTGGCTGTCGCTGCCTCGGTTACGGTCGCTGTGCTGGCCGGTGTGCGTCTGTACAACCAGGACGAGATCAGTGGTGCCCAGCTGGCTGCCCAGCAACCGGCGCAGCAGAATCTGAGCGTGCCGCAAGTTCAGGGCCCAGCCGTGTTGGCAGGCTATAGTGAAAGTGCAGAGCAGCCAGGCCCAATGGCCAATGGCGTGCTGCAAGGGCAATCCGGCTGGCACGACCAGCGTCTGCCCGGCTATCTGCGCCAGCATGCTCAGGAAGCAGCCCTCAAAGGTACCGAGAGCGCTCTGCCTTATGCCCGTGCGGCTAGCCTGGAAAACCGTTAAGTAAGGAGGATCATGCGCGCGCTACCTCTACTACCGCTGTTGCTGGGTGGCTGGCTGGTTCTGCCGGCCCATGCGGCCAACTCCTCACCGGAGGCAGGCGACTGGCTCAAAAAGCTAGCCCAGGCCGAGCAACAGCAGAGTTATCAGGGTACTTTCGTTTACGAACGTAACGCCAGCTTCTCCACCCACGACATCTGGCATCGCGTCCAGGATGGCAAGGTCAGCGAGCGGCTGCTTCAGCTCGATGGCTCCGCCCAGGAAGTCGTGCGTGTCGACGGGCATACCCAATGCGTGAGCGGAACCTTGGTACCGGGTGTCGCCAGTACCCCGGAAACGACTGCGCGAGTGCTTGATCCCCTGAAACTGATGAGCTGGTACGACCTTGGGGTGGCCGGCAAGTCTCGGGTTGCGGATCGTTCCGCGGTTGTTGTCACTTTGACCCCGCGTGATCAGCATCGATACGCCTTCGAATTGCACTTGGACAGCAAGACCGGTTTGCCGCTCAAGTCGCTGATGCTCGACGACAAGGGGCGTCTGCTGGAGCGTTTTCAGTTCACTCGTCTGGATACCTCTACTGCGCCGACCGACAACGAACTTAAGCCAAGTGCGCTATGCAAGCCGGTAATTCAGGTGGCGGCACAGGCTGCACAGCCTGTCACTGGCTGGCGTTCCGACTGGCTGCCACCAGGTTTCGAACTGGTTGATAGTTCGGTCCGCAAAGACCCGCAAGGCAAGAACACCGTCAACAGCCTGATGTACGATGATGGCTTGGCGCGCTTTTCAGTGTTCGTTGAAGCCTTGGACGGTGGCTCTGCAGCGGATATTCGTACCCAACTGGGCCCTACCGTTGCCGTATCCCGACGCTTGACTACGCCCAAGGGAGAGGTGATGGTGACTGTCGTGGGTGAAATTCCGATCGGTACCGCCGAACGAATTGCCTTGTCGATGCGTTCCCAGGATACCCAGGCGCAAAAATGAACCGCAGGCACAGTGCTCAATGGCCGAGGATTGCTTGGCTGACATGATTGGCAAGCTTTGCAGTTTGCAAAAATCTCAGAATTTTTCTATAGGTCAGTCCTTTCGGGGTCTGGCCTTTCCTGCGTCTGCAGGGCCCTACTGCTAACCACGCTCGATGTGACGGGAGCCGTATGTCAATACCACGCTTGAAAACCTACCTATCGTTGTTCGCCGCCGTGCTTATGCTCGGGCAGGTGGCCACCGCCCAGGCCGAAGCCCTGCCGGACTTCACCACCCTGGTCGAGCAGGCCTCGCCTGCGGTGGTCAACATCAGTACCAAGCAGAAACTGCCTGATCGCAAGTACGCGTCCGGTGAGATGCCTGACCTCGAAGGCTTGCCGCCGATGTTTCGCGAGTTCTTCGAGCGCAACATGCCGCAAGCCCCGCGTTCGCCCCGTGGCGATCGCCAACGTGAAGCGCAGTCGCTGGGGTCGGGCTTCATCATCTCCAGCGACGGTTATGTCTTAACCAACAACCACGTGGTGGCCGACGCCGATGAAATCATCGTGCGCCTGTCTGATCGCAGCGAGCTGCAAGCCAAGCTGGTGGGCACCGACCCGCGCACTGACGTGGCCTTGCTCAAGGTTGAAGGCAAGAACCTGCCTACGGTCAAACTGGGAGACTCCGAGAAACTCAAGGTCGGCGAGTGGGTGCTGGCCATCGGTTCGCCGTTTGGCTTCGACCATTCGGTGACCAAAGGTATCGTCAGCGCCAAGGGGCGTACCTTGCCTAACGACACCTATGTGCCGTTCATCCAGACCGACGTGGCGATCAACCCGGGTAACTCCGGTGGCCCGCTGTTCAACATGAATGGTGAGGTGGTGGGTATCAACTCGCAGATCTTCACTCGCTCGGGTGGTTTCATGGGCCTGTCGTTCGCTATCCCGATCGATGTGGCGCTGGATGTTTCCAACCAGTTGAAGAAGGACGGTAAGGTCAGTCGCGGTTGGTTGGGCGTGGTAATTCAGGAGGTCAACAAAGACCTGGCTGAATCCTTCGGCCTGGACAAACCGGCCGGTGCCCTGGTGGCGCAGGTTCTGGAAGATGGTCCAGCGGCCAAGGGTGGGCTGCAGGTGGGGGACGTGATTCTGAGCATGAACGGTCAGCCGATCATCATGTCTGCTGACCTGCCGCACCTGGTCGGCAGCCTCAAGGATGGCGCCAAAGCCAAGCTCGACATCATCCGTAACGGCAAGCGTCAGGACCTGAGCATCACTGTCGGTGCGCTGCCGGACGAAGATGCTGATATCACCACCAACGCCCAGGGTGGCGTTGAGCGCAGCAGCAACCGTCTCGGTGTGTCGGTCGCCGACCTGACCGCTGAACAGAAGAAAGCGCTCGAACTCAAGGGGGGCGTGGTCATCAAGGAAGTCCAGGACGGCCCGGCTGCCCTGATCGGCCTGCGTCCGGGTGACGTCATCAGCCACCTGAACAACCAGGCGATTCTCTCGGCCAAGCAGTTCACTGAAATTGCCAAGGAACTGCCGAAGAATCGCTCGGTGTCGATGCGCGTACTGCGTCAAGGGCGTGCCAGCTTCATTACCTTCAAGTTGGCTGAATAAGCCTGGCGCCTTGTTCGGCGCTCGCTGGTGTTAAGTAAAAGCCCGATGCGCAAGCGTCGGGCTTTTACGTTTCTGGCCGGGGTGATCCATGTGCCTAACTGAAAATGGACATCACGGTCCCAATCACACCGGTAGCCGCTGTTGAGTTGAAACCAAGCAAAGTGCTACTCGAACGGGTAAGGCAGCCGATTCCATCAGTAATGCCGACAAGCCCGTCATAAGGCTGGTATTGCTCATCCATCGTGCCGTTTGGCATGAATCGCATGTACTGGATTCTATTCCCCTCACCAAGTGCCACGAGCTTGTCATCAGGCTGCAGGGTCATGCTGTACCACCTGCTGTGGTGCCCAGGGGAAAGATCTGTCAGGACCGGTTCGCCCTTGTTGAAGTCCGGGTCAGGTGTGCCGTGCTGCGTGAACTGCCAAAGCAAGGCGTGATTCTTGCCTGAAGTGCCAGCATAGGCGAAGCCCGTGATGATGAGCTTCCCATTTGGTCGCTGTAAAAGTTGATTGAGTGCTGTGGGTTGTTCGGCGGCGCGCAACCTGAGGACCCCATCAGCACCAAAAGAGGAGTCCAGCGTTCCGTCGTTGCGATAGCGGGCGATAAAACCTCGCTGTTCTGGTTTCTCAAGTGCCAGCGTTCCTGAGACAAGAAAGGTATCAGGTAACTGCACCAGGCCAGAAATCGAAACGTCATGATCGTCCGGGAGAATTTCGATGAACTCAAGCGAGCCAAATCCAGGCTTGCCGTCCAGGCCCAGACGATAGACTCTGGCGGTGCGGGGGCGGTCTTGAGTGGCGCGGAGATTGATGCTCGCCAGCAGATGCTGGGCATTGACCGTCAACCGATTTTTGCCAATCACCAGTCCAGTGTCGCTTGGAATACTCAGCCAGAAGGTTTGAGCGGGGCCTTTGCCGTCGGGGTTGAACCAGCAGCCGATAACGGGCTTTACCTGTTGAGAGCCTGGGGCGACACTCCAACCTAGTAACAGGATGTGGCCCTCTTCTGTCACTGCCACGGCTTCGCTGGAGGACTGTTCGTCGAGTTTAAATAGCCCGGTTTTCATGCCTTTTTCGGCGAAATTCTCATCGATTTTTCCGTCTTTGGTAAAACGGGCCATGGCGTAGTGCCGTCTACCCGTGTTGTCGATTGCCAGAGCGCTGGCGAGAATATTCTCCTGCTGAAGGGCAATACCTGTGATATTCAGTCCTTGCCAGCCCAATAGCGATAGCTCTGCTCGGCCCAGGTCACCGAACGTGGGATCGTAGTTGCCAGCCGGTTGTGTCGAAATGTTCATGGGAAGGCTCCGGGTGTGTGAGCCATGAGCTTATGCGCCTGAATGAGGTCGCTAAACTGGCAGAAATACTAGGGGTGAGCCTACGAATCGAGTAACACAACCACATCAACGTCTAATGGTTAGTGGGTGGGCGTGGCAGCTTGCACAGGCTTCAGGTACAATTCCCGGCTATTTTTCGGTGGGCGTCCGGCCCGCAGCCTTTTTGAGTGTTGACCCGTGAGTGATTTGAGTCATATCCGCAATTTCTCCATCATCGCCCACATTGACCATGGCAAGTCGACCCTGGCCGACCGCTTCATTCAGATGTGCGGTGGCCTGTCTGCGCGTGAAATGGAAGCCCAGGTACTCGATTCCATGGACCTGGAGCGTGAGCGCGGTATCACCATCAAGGCTCACAGCGTCACCCTGCACTACAAGGCGCAGGACGGCAAAACCTACCAGCTGAACTTCATTGACACCCCTGGCCACGTTGACTTCACCTATGAAGTCAGCCGTTCCCTGGCGGCGTGCGAGGGTGCATTGCTGGTGGTCGACGCCGGTCAGGGCGTTGAAGCTCAATCGGTTGCCAACTGCTACACCGCCATCGAGCAGGGCCTTGAGGTCATGCCGGTACTGAACAAGATGGACCTGCCCCAGGCTGACCCGGACAAGGTCAAGGACGAGATCGAGAAGATCATCGGCATTGATGCTACCGACGCCGTGGCCTGCAGCGCCAAGAGCGGTATGGGTGTGGACGAGGTGCTCGAGCGCCTGGTGCAGACCATCCCCGCTCCGACCGGTGACATCGAGGCGCCGCTGCAGGCGCTGATCATCGATTCCTGGTTCGACAACTACCTGGGCGTTGTGTCCCTGGTACGTGTGCGTCATGGCCGGGTGAAGAAGGGCGACAAGATTCTGGTCAAGTCCACCGGCAAGGTGCACCTGGTCGACAGCGTCGGTGTATTCACCCCGAAGCACACCCAGACCGCTGACCTCAAAGCCGGTGAAGTAGGCTTCATCATCGCCAGCATCAAGGACATTCACGGCGCTCCGGTCGGTGACACACTGACCCTGAACACCACCCCTGAAGTCGAAGTGCTGCCGGGTTTCAAACGTATTCAGCCACAAGTTTATGCCGGCCTGTTCCCGGTCAGTTCCGATGATTTCGAAGATTTTCGTGATGCATTGCAGAAGCTGACCCTGAACGACTCGTCGTTGCAGTACCTGCCGGAAAGCTCCGATGCCCTGGGCTTCGGCTTCCGTTGCGGTTTCCTTGGCATGCTGCACATGGAGATCATCCAGGAGCGCCTGGAGCGCGAATATGACCTGGACCTGATCACCACCGCGCCAAGCGTAATCTTTGAGGTCAAGCTCAAGACCGGCGAAACCATCTACGTCGACAACCCGTCGAAGCTGCCGGATGTGTCCTCGGTCGAAGATTTCCGTGAGCCGATCGTTTCGGCCACCATCCTTGTGCCTCAAGAGCACCTGGGCAACGTCATTACCCTGTGCATCGAGAAGCGTGGCGTACAGCGCGACATGCAGTTCCTCGGTTCGCAGGTGCAAGTACGTTACGACCTGCCGATGAACGAAGTGGTACTGGACTTCTTTGACCGTCTGAAATCCACCAGCCGTGGTTATGCCTCGCTGGACTACCATTTCGACCGTTACCAGTCGGCCAACCTGGTCAAACTCGATGTACTGATCAACGGTGACAAGGTCGACGCCCTGGCGCTGATCGTGCACCGTGACAATGCGCACTATAAGGGCCGCGCATTGACTGAGAAGATGAAGGAACTGATTCCTCGGCAGATGTTCGACGTGGCAATCCAGGCCGCCATTGGTGGGCAGATTGTGGCGCGAACCACTGTCAAGGCGCTCAGAAAGAACGTACTGGCCAAATGCTACGGTGGTGACGTGAGCCGTAAGCGCAAGCTGTTGGAGAAGCAGAAGGCCGGTAAGAAACGCATGAAACAGGTTGGTAACGTGGAAATTCCACAAGAAGCCTTCCTCGCCGTGCTCAGGTTGGAATAATTAGGTCCTATGTCGCTAAATTTCCCGCTGTTGCTAGTCATCGCCGTTGCCGTCTGCGGTCTGTTGGCCCTGGTCGATTTGCTGTTCCTGGCGCCGCGCCGGCGTTCGGCAATTGCCAACTATCAGGGCAGCGTCAGCCAGCCCGAAATGGCAGTGGTCGAGCAGTTGAACAAGGAGCCGTTGCTGGTTGAGTACGGCAAGTCGTTCTTCCCGGTGCTGTTCATTGTCCTGGTGTTGCGTTCGTTCCTGGTCGAGCCTTTCCAGATCCCGTCGGGATCGATGAAGCCGACCCTGGAAGTGGGCGATTTCATCCTGGTGAACAAGTTCTCCTACGGCATTCGCCTGCCGGTGATTGACAAGAAGGTCATCGAGATCGGTGACCCGCAGCGCGGCGACGTCATGGTGTTCCGCTATCCGAGCGACCCGAACGTCAACTACATCAAGCGTGTGGTTGGCTTGCCGGGCGATCAGATTCGCTACACCAGCGACAAGAAGCTGTTCGTCAATGGCAAGCCGATTGCCGAGCAGTTGGTAGGCACCGAACCAGGTACCCTGGGCAGTGCTGAGCTGTACAAGGAAAAGCTCGGCGAAGCCGAGCACCTGATCCGCAAGGAAATGAGCCGTTATCGCATGCCGCCTGACCAGCAATGGACAGTCCCGGCCGGCCATTACTTCATGATGGGTGACAACCGCGACAACTCCAACGACAGCCGTTACTGGGATGATCCCAATATTCCCAAGGCGCTGCATGGCATGGTCCCGGACCAGAACATCGTCGGCAAGGCCTTCGCGGTGTGGATGAGCTGGCCAGAGCCTAAGCTCAGCCACTTCCCCAACCTTTCGCGGGTCGGTCTGATCAAGTAACACCACAACGGCGCTGTCCTGGGACAGCGCCGAATGCATTTCTGGCATAGGCTAGTTCAGAGGGATCACCAGATCCGCCTGCGTCGCCGGTGCCGGTGGGCATGAGCCAAACAGTCTTTCAGGATTTTGATTTGAACAAAGCGTTGAATATCGACCACGAACTGCGCGTGGGTACACTGTGAGCGTTTCTTTGAGCCGCCTCGAGCGCCAGCTCGGTTACACCTTCAAGAACCAGGAGCTGATGCTACTGGCCCTGACGCACCGCAGTTTTGCTGGGCGCAATAACGAACGCCTCGAGTTTCTCGGCGATGCGATCCTCAACTTTGTCGCCGGTGAGGCGCTGTTCGAGCGCTTTCCACAGGCCCGTGAAGGCCAGTTGTCGCGCTTGCGCGCGCGCTTGGTCAAGGGCGAGACTTTGGCTGTGCTGGCCCGTGGTTTCGACCTCGGCGAGTACCTGCGCCTGGGCTCCGGTGAACTGAAAAGCGGTGGTTTTCGCCGCGAATCGATCCTGGCTGACGCCCTTGAGGCGTTGATCGGCGCGATCTACCTGGATTCGGACATGCAGACCGCGCGCGAGCGTGTGCTGGCCTGGCTGACCGGTGAGTTCGAGAGCCTGACCCTGGTCGATACCAACAAGGACCCGAAAACCCGTCTGCAGGAATTCCTGCAGTCGCGGGCCTGCGACCTGCCGCGTTACGAAGTGGTGGATATTCAAGGTGAACCTCATTGCCGGACGTTTTTCGTCGAATGCGAAGTGACCCTTTTGACTGAAAAAAGCCGAGGGCAGGGCGTTAGCCGGCGTATCGCCGAGCAAGTAGCGGCCGCTGCAGCACTGATCGCCCTGGGCGTGGAGAATGGCAATGACTGATTCGAATACTACTCGCTGCGGCTACGTCGCCATTGTCGGCCGCCCGAACGTCGGCAAGTCGACCCTGCTCAACCACATCCTCGGCCAGAAGCTGGCGATCACCTCGCGCAAGCCGCAGACCACCCGCCACAACATGCTGGGGATCAAGACCGAGGGTGATATCCAGGCGATTTACGTCGATACCCCAGGTATGCACAAGGGCAACGAAAAGGCCCTCAACCGTTACATGAACCGGACCGCCTCGGCCGCCCTCAAGGACGTCGATGTGGTGATCTTCGTGGTCGACCGCACCAAGTGGACCGACGAAGACCAGCTGGTGCTGGAGCGTGTGCAATATGTGCAGGGCCCGGTGATCCTGGCGATCAACAAGACCGACCGAATCGAAGAGAAAGGCGATTTGATCCCGCACCTGCAGTGGCTGCAGGAGCAACTGCCGAACGCCGAGATCGTGCCGATCTCCGCCCAGCAGGGGCACAACCTCGACGCGCTGGAAGGCCTGATCGCCAAGCACCTGCCCGAAAACGATCACTTCTTCCCGGAAGATCAGATCACCGACCGCAGCAGCCGCTTCCTGGCAGCTGAGTTGGTCCGCGAAAAGATCATGCGCCAGTTGGGTGCTGAGCTGCCGTACCAGATCACCGTGGAAATCGAAGAGTTCAAGCAGCAGGGCAAGATCCTGCACATCCATGCACTGATTCTGGTCGAACGTGACGGTCAGAAGAAGATCATCATTGGCGACAAGGGCGAGCGCATCAAGCGCATTGGTTCCGAAGCGCGCAAGGACATGGAAGTGCTGTTCGACGCCAAGGTCATGCTCAACCTCTGGGTCAAGGTCAAGGGTGGCTGGTCCGACGACGAACGCGCCCTGCGTTCACTGGGCTACGGCGACCTCTGATTGCATCAGGCCCGGCAGCGTCCGCTGTCGGGTCGAACCTCTTCGAAAGCGCCGCTCATGGACCTGCCAATTGGCCAACCGGCCTACGTGCTGCACAGCCGGGCCTATCGTGAAACCAGTGCGCTGGTGGACTTCCTCACCCCGCAAGGTCGCCTGCGCGCCGTATTGCGCCGTGCTCGCGGCAAGGGTGGCAGCCAGGCGCGCCCCTTCGTCCCCCTTGAAGTCGAGTTTCGCGGACGCGGCGAGCTGAAGACGGTCGGCCGTCTGGACAGTGTCGGCGTGGCCGTCTGGCTCAATGGCGATGCCTTGTTCAGCGGCCTGTACCTCAACGAACTGCTGATTCGCCTGTTGCCCGCTGAGGATCCGCAGCCCGTTCTGTTCGCGCATTACGCGGCCACCTTGCAGGCGCTGGCTGCCGGCCGGCCTCTTGAGCCGCTGCTGCGCGCCTTTGAATGGCGTGTGCTCGATGAGCTTGGCTATGCCTTCGCCCTGGACCAGGACGTCAATGGCGAGCCGCTGGTGATGGACGGCCTGTACCGCCTGCAGGTAGACGCTGGGCTTGAGCGCGTGTACTTGCTGCAACCCGGATTGTTCCGCGGTGAAGCGCTTGCCGCCATGGCTGAGGCCGACTGGAATGTACCTGGCGCCTTGAGTGCGGCCAAGCGTTTGATGCGTCAGGCGCTGGCCGTGCATCTGGGCGGACGGCCATTGGTCAGTCGCGAACTGTTTCGCAAGCGCTGAGCACGTCGTATGCTGTCAGGCTCAATCTTCAGGAGAGCCTCTTCGTGACTCAAAGCAACCGCATGCTCCTCGGCGTGAACATCGACCACGTGGCGACCCTGCGCCAAGCGCGTGGTACGCGCTACCCCGACCCGGTCAAGGCCGCGCTGGACGCCGAAGAGGCGGGCGCCGACGGCATCACCGTGCACCTGCGCGAAGACCGTCGGCATATCCAGGAGCGCGACGTACTGGTGCTCAAGGACGTGCTGCAAACACGCATGAACTTCGAAATGGGCGTCACCGAAGAAATGATGGCCTTTGCCGAACGTATCCGTCCGGCGCACATTTGCCTGGTACCGGAAACCCGTCAGGAGCTGACCACTGAAGGTGGCCTGGACGTGGCCGGCCAGGAGGCGCGGATCAAGGCGGCAGTTGAGCGGTTGTCGCGCATGGGCTCGGAAGTTTCCCTGTTCATCGACGCCGATGAACGACAGATCGAAGCATCACGCCGCGTGGGTGCCCCAGCGATCGAATTGCACACTGGCCGTTATGCGGATGCTCAGACCCCGACCGAGGTTGCTGAAGAGCTCAAGCGCGTCGCCGATGGTGTGGCCTTTGGTTTGGCCCAGGGCTTGATCGTCAATGCCGGCCATGGCCTGCATTACCACAACGTTGAAGCCGTTGCTGCGATCAAGGGCATCAACGAGCTGAACATTGGTCATGCACTGGTGGCCCATGCACTGTTTGTCGGCTTCAAGTCGGCGGTGGCGGAGATGAAAGCGTTGATCATGGCGGCGAGTCGCCACGGATAAACCTGAACTGAGTCGTGGGAGCGGATTTATCCGCTCCCACGTTCATGAGGTCTGAGTAAAAACCAGGCTGAAGCGGGTCAACCCGTTCAACGCGCTCTTCACCTCAACCCGCCCGCCATGCACGTCCATGATCGACTTCACGATCGCCAATCCCAAGCCAGTCCCGCCTTCCAGTCGACAGCGCCCTGAGCCTGCTCGGTAAAACCGCTCGAACAGATACGGCAAATGCGTCTGTTCAATACCCGGCCCGCGGTTCTCCACCGACAACCGTACTTCATCACCGCAGCGCTCGATTGCGATGTCAATCGGCAACGCCTCGGGACTATGACGGATGGCATTGCTCAACAGGTTCGACAGCGCCCGCTGCACCATCAGGCGATCAGCTATGACGGTGCCCCAACCGTGTAAACGTAGAGTGATGCCTTTTTGTTCGCTGCTGAATTCAAACAGTTCACTGACGCGTTTGGCTTCATCGGCCAGATTCACCGGCTTGAGGGCTACCTGGGTCTGCGGCTGACTGACCTGGGCGAGAAACAGCATGTCGTTGATAATCCGGTTGAGCCGGGTCAGTTCTTCAATGCTGGCTTCCAGCGCGTCTTTGTATTGTTCCACCGGGCGCTCACGGGCCAGGGTGACTTGAGCTTTGCCCATCAGGTTACCGATGGGGGTGCGTAGCTCGTGGGCGAGATCATCAGAGAATTGCGAGAGTTGCTGCACGCCGTCATCAAGACGGTCGAGCATGACGTTGATAGTGATGGCCAGTTCACTCAGTTCCTGCGGCAAATCATTTACCGGTAGGCGCAAGGCCAGTTGTTGGGCAGACACCTGTTCGGCGATGTGGCGGAACCGGCGCAGTGGCATCAGCCCACGTTGAACCAGCTTCCAGGCACCGAAGCCGATTAGTAGCACCAGTAACGGCAGGGCTAGCAACGTTGAGCGCAAGTAAGCCTGCAACAGGCTGTGGTCATCAGCGAGGTTGACTGTCAGCAGCACACGTACATCGGTGCCATCTTGCAGGCGCATCAGTCGGGAGGCGGTGAGCAGGTGATTGTCTGCGCTGTCACGCCATTGATGGAAAGACAGTTGCGTACTGCCGGGGATTTGCATCAGGGCATCGGCTTCAAGCCCCGGTCCTAAGGTCAACAGGGCGGAATGGCGGCCCGTCAGGGCGATCACGCTTAGGCTCAGGTTGTCGTGCCCCATCACCACATCCAGTAGCGGATGTGCAGAGGTTTGCAGATCACCGTTCTTGAGATCGATGTTCAGGCCATGTTCGATTTGCCCCATCTTCGCCGTCAGGCTCTTGCGCGCCCGGCTGTTCAGCTCATGGTCCAAAGCCAGTACCGCCAGGCACGCCAGCAGCAGCACCAGGGCTGCGCCCATCAGGCTGACGCTTAACCCCAGGCGCAGGGACAGTCGCGCCGGTTTCATTCGCGGGCCTCAAGCACATAGCCAACGCCACGCAGGGTATGGATCAGCTTGTTGTCGAAGGGATCATCGATTTTGGCCCGCAAGCGGCGGATCGAGACTTCCACGACGTTGGTGTCGCAGTCGAAGTTCATGTCCCAGACCAGCGAGATGATCTGTGTCCGCGACAGCACTTCGCCGCTCTGGCGCATCAGTAGGTGCAGCAGGGCGAATTCTTTGGCTGTCAGGTCGATACGCTGGCCGTTGCGGTAGGCGCGGTGACGACCGGGGTCCAGCTCCAGGTCGGCGACTTTCAAGGTGTTCGGCTGCAGGGCCTGATCGTTGCGGCGCAACAGGCTGCGGATCCGTGCCAGCAGTTCGGGGAATTCGAAGGGCTTGAGCAGATAGTCGTCAGCACCCAGGTCCAGGCCCCTGACCCGGTCTGACAGGCGACCATGGGCGGTGAGCATCATGATCCGTGTGCTGGAGTCGGCGCGCAGGCGCTGGAGCACGGTCCAGCCATCGAGCTCAGGCAGGTTGACGTCGAGAATGATCAGGTCGTAAGCCTGCTGGCGAGCCAGGTGCAGGCCGTCGGCACCGCTGTGTGCGCAATCGACGATGTAGCCGTTCTCGCTCAAGCCCTGTTGCAGGTAGTCGGCGGTGCGGAGCTCGTCCTCGATAATCAGTAAACGCATGAAATGACCCGGTGATGGAAAAAGCGGTGATTCTCAACCCTGAAGTAACTGTAGGGTCAAGCGCCGCAGGTGCAGCGAGCGGCGGATACTAAGTCATCTTGTGTACGGCAGCGGCTGGATTACAGATTTGTAATTTTCGAGTCATCTTGGAGATAAACCTCGATTACTACAGTGCGGGCTCCGAAAAAGGCGCAGGAGTCCCTCATGTTTTGCACTCTGGACCGGCCCGGCACAGGCCGTGGCCGCATTCTGCTGACGGCGCTGCTACTGGTCTTGCCCTCGTTGGCCTTGGCGCAAGCTAGCGTGTTGACCCTCGACAGTGCCCTGCGCACAGCCTGGGACAACAACCCGGAACTGGCCGCGGCGCGTTGGGGCATCGATATCGCCGAAGGCGAGCGAATTCAGGCCGGGGTATTGCCCAACCCGGAAGTGGGCTGGGAAATGGAAGACACCCGGTCCGGCTCGCAGACCACCACCGTCAGTGTCAGCCAGATGTTCGAATTGGGTGGCAAGCGCGGCGCGCGGTTGAGCCTGGCGGGGCGCGATGCAGAACTGGCAGCACTGGAGCTTGAGCGTCAGCGCAACGTCTTGCGCGCAGAGGTTTTCGGCGCCTTTCAGGCAGCGGTGCAAGCCCAGGAAGGACTGCAATTGGCCGAGGAGTCATTGCGCTTGAGTGAACGCGGCCTGCAGGTGGTGCAAGGGCGGGTCAAGGCGGGCAGTGCCTCGCCGGTAGAGGCAACCCGGGCTCAGGTGCAGGTGTCCGAGGTGCGCCTGGAGCAAGGTCGGGCCGAACAGGCATTGACGGTCGCCTACCAGCAATTGGCGGCGGCGACGGGCGCATCTATGGCGCCGTTCAGCCGGGTCGAGAAGGCCAGCGCTGACACCCCAGCCATGCCGAGTCGCACGCAGTTGCTCGAGCGTCTGGAGCAGACGCCGGACATGCGCCTGGCGCGGTTGCAGATCGACCAGCGAGAGGCCGCACTCGATCTTGCCCGTACCCAGCGGGTTCCAGATCTGACGGTTAGTGTCGGCAGCCAGTACAGCGAGACCGATCGCGAACGCATTAATGTCGTTGGTGTGTCGATGCCTATCCCCTTGTTCGACCGTAACCAGGGCAATGTTCTGGCTGCAGCCCGTCGGGCCGATCAGGCCCGTGATCAGCGCAACGGCGCCGAACTGCGCCTGCGTAGCGAAGTGGTCCAGGCCCTGGCGCAATGGGGCACTGCAGCCCAGGAGGTGCAAGCCTTCGACCGCTCGATCCTGTCTTCGGCGCAACAAGCAGTAGAGGCTGCCACCCGCGGCTTTGAGCGCGGCAAGTTCAGTTTTCTCGATGTTCTCGACGCTCAGCGCACTCTGGTCGCAGCCCGCTTGCAGTACCTCCAGGCGCAGGCCCAGCAGAGCGAGGCTCGGGCGCGCCTGGAACGGATCTTCGGTGATCTGAGCCTGGCCAGTCGTTAAGCCCCCATTTTTGATCGAAGCCACTTATCCGACGGTGAGTGCTAAGGAGTCTGCATGAACAAGAAGTCGACAATGCTGCTGATCGCGGCCTTGTTGCTGGGCCTGGGGCTGGGCGTGCTGCTGGCACGCCAAGGTCCGCTGCAAGAGGTGGTGGCACCGGCCTCAGCTCATGAACACGATGAAGGTGAGCATGAAGAGAAAGGCGAGGGCGGCCATGCCGACTCTGCCGAGTCCGGTCACGAGGAGGAGGGCGCGATCACGCTCAGCCAGGAGCAGATCGACCTGGCCGGCATCGAGTTGGCCGCCGTTGGTCCACGGCAATTGCAGCGTACCCTGGCGCTGCCGGGGGAGATCCGTTTCGATGAAGACCGCACCGCGCACATGGTGCCCAGGGCAGCCGGGGTGGTCGAGTCGGTCGCTGTGGTGCTCGGGCAGCAGGTCAAGGCCGGTGATCTGCTGGCGGTAATCGCCAGTCCGCAGATTTCCGAACAGCGCAGTGAACTGGCTGCGAGCCAGCGCCGTCTGGAACTGGCACGCAGCACCTACCAGCGGGAAAAAGACTTGTGGCAGGAAGGTATCTCCGCTGAGCAGGACTACCTGCAAGCGCGTCAGGCGTTGCAAGAGGCTGAAATTGCCCAGGCCAATGCCCGGCAGAAAATCAGTGCCCTGAGTGGAACCACGGTGCTGGCAGGCGGTAACCGTTACGAACTGCGTGCTCCATTCGCCGGACAGATCGTTGAAAAGCATCTAGTGCCGGGGGAGGTCGTCAATGAAACCAGCGCAGCCTTCACCCTGTCCGACCTGTCGCGGGTCTGGGCTACGTTCGGCGTGGCGCCGCGGGACTTGGGTAAAGTCCGTGCGGGCATGGCCGTGAACATTGTTGCCAGCGAACTGGGCGAGCAGGTGGAAGGGCGGATTACTCATGTCGGCAGCCTGCTCGGCGAGCAGACCCGTACCGCCAGCGTTCGCGTCACCCTCGACAACCCGCGGGGTGCCTGGCGCCCTGGGCTGTTCGTGGCGGTGCAGGTACCGACGGAAAACCTGGCTGTGGCCCTGAGTGTGCCGGACCAGGCAATCCAGACCCTCGAAGAACAACCCACGGTATTCGTGCGCACTGGCGAAGGCTTTGTCGCCCAAGCGGTGGAGCTTGGGAGCAGTGCCAACGGCTATGTCGAAATCCGCAAGGGCCTGCAAGCCGGTCAGCAGGTGGCGGCGTTGGGCAGCTTCGTCCTCAAGTCGGAGCTGGGCAAAGCCAGCGCCGAGCACGCCCACTGACCCGCGCGAGTACCTCTTATGTTCGAACGCCTTATTCAATTTGCCATCGAGCAGCGCCTGATGGTGCTGCTGGCCGTGTTGCTGATGGCTGGGCTGGGTGTTGCCAGCTACCAGAAACTGCCGATTGATGCCGTCCCCGACATCACTAACGTCCAGGTCCAGATCAACACCCAGGCGGCGGGCTTCTCGCCGCTGGAAACCGAACAGCGCATCACGTTCGCCATCGAAACGGCCATGGCGGGTTTGCCCGGTCTTGAGCAGACGCGTTCGCTGTCGCGTTCAGGGCTGTCACAGGTGACGGTGATCTTCGAGGAAGGCACCGACCTGTTCTTCGCCCGCCAGTTGGTCAACGAGCGTCTGCAGCAAGCCCGGGAGCAATTGCCCGAAGGCGTAGAGGCGGCGATGGGACCGATCTCCACCGGCCTGGGCGAGATTTTCCTGTGGACCGTGGAAGCTGCCGAGGATGCGCGCAAGGCGGACGGTAGCCCGTATACGCCCACCGACCTGCGGGAAATCCAGGACTGGATCATCAAGCCACAACTGCGCAATGTTCGTGGGGTGGCGGAGATCAACACCATTGGTGGCTTCGCCAAGGAATACCAGATTGCCCCCGACCCCAAGCGCCTGGCGTCCTACAAGCTGACCTTGAGTGACTTGCTGACCGCCCTGGAGCGCAACAACGCCAACGTCGGTGCCGGTTACATCGAGCGTCGCGGCGAACAGCTGCTGATTCGCGCGCCAGGGCAATTGGCCGGAATCGAAGATATCGCCAACATCGTCCTGGCCAACATCGACGGTACGCCGATCCGTGTGCGCAACGTTGCTGAAGTCGGTATCGGCCGTGAGCTGCGCAGTGGCGCGGCGACTGAGAACGGCCGCGAAGTGGTGCTCGGCACGGTGTTCATGTTGATTGGCGAGAACAGTCGCACGGTGTCCCAAGCCGTGGCGCAGAAGCTGGTGGAGATCAACCGTTCGCTGCCGGCCGGGGTCAGTGCGGTGACGGTCTATGACCGCACCAACCTGGTCGACAAGGCCATCGCCACGGTGAAGAAGAACCTCATCGAAGGCGCGATCCTGGTGATCGTCATTCTGTTTCTGTTCCTCGGCAACATCCGCGCGGCGCTGATCACTGCCATGGTCATTCCGCTGTCGATGCTGTTCACCTTCACCGGTATGTTCAGCAACAAGGTCAGCGCCAACCTGATGAGCCTCGGCGCCTTGGACTTCGGCATCATCGTCGATGGAGCGGTAGTGATCGTCGAGAACGCCATTCGCCGCCTGGCCCACGCGCAACAACATCATGGTCGCCTGCTGACCCGCTCCGAGCGCTTTCATGAAGTGTTCAACGCCGCCCGCGAGGCACGTCGTCCTCTGATCTTCGGACAACTGATCATCATGGTGGTGTACCTGCCGATCTTTGCCCTGAGCGGGGTCGAGGGCAAAATGTTCCACCCCATGGCCTTCACCGTGGTAATTGCCTTGCTCGGGGCGATGCTGTTGTCGGTAACCTTCGTGCCGGCGGCGATTGCCCTGTTCGTCACCGGTAAGGTCAAGGAGGATGAGAACCTGCTGATGCGCAGCGCCAAGCGTGGTTATGCGCCGCTGTTGCAGTGGGTCATGGGGCATCGCACTCTGGCGTTCACCCTGGCTGGGGTGATGGTCCTGTTGTCTGGGGTGTTGGCCAGTCGAATGGGCAGCGAATTCGTCCCCAGCTTGAGTGAAGGTGATTTCGCCTTGCAGGCGTTGCGCGTGCCGGGTACCAGTTTGAGCCAGTCGGTGGCCTTGCAGCAGCGTCTGGAACAGAGCGTGCTCAGCCAGGTGCCGGAGGTTGAGCGGGTATTCGCCCGTACCGGCACGGCCGAGATTGCCTCGGACCCGATGCCGCCGAACATTTCCGACAGCTATGTAATGCTCAAGCCACAGGGCCAATGGCCAGACCCGAGCAAATCACGCGAACAACTGATCGCCGATATCCAGCGCGCCAGTGCGCGGGTGCCGGGCAGTAACTACGAGCTGTCACAACCCATCCAGTTGCGTTTCAACGAGCTGATTTCCGGGGTGCGCAGTGACGTTGCGGTGAAGGTTTTCGGCGACGACATGGACCAGCTCAATCGTACCGCGGCGCAGATCGCCGCAACCTTGCAAGCGGTGCCTGGGGCTTCGGAGGTCAAGGTCGAGCAAACCTCAGGATTGCCGGTGCTGACCATTGAGGTCGATCGCGACAAGGCGGCGCGTTATGGCCTCAATGTCGGTGACGTGCAAGACACGATCGCTGTGGCCGTGGGCGGCCGTCAGGCAGGTACTCTGTACCAGGGGGACCGACGCTTCGACATGGTGGTGCGCCTGTCTGACAACTTGCGTACCGACATCGACGGTCTGTCGCAGTTATTGGTTCCGGTGCCGGCGGGCACTGCCGGCAATGGTCAGATTGGCTTCATCACCCTGGCCGATGTCGCCAGCCTGCAGCTGGTCCAGGGGCCCAATCAGATCAGCCGCGAGGACGGCAAGCGGCTGGTTGTGGTCAGTGCCAACGTGCGTGGCCGCGATATTGGTTCGTTTGTCGAGGAGGCGGGCGAGCGTCTCGACAGCCAGGTCAGTATTCCGGCCGGTTACTGGATTCGCTGGGGTGGCCAGTTTGAGCAACTGCAATCGGCGGCGCAGCGCCTGCAGGTGGTGGTGCCAGTAGCGCTGCTGTTGGTGTTCGGTTTGTTGTTCATGATGTTCAACAATCTCAAGGACGGCTTGCTGGTGTTCACCGGCATTCCCTTTGCCTTGACCGGCGGTGTTGTGGCGTTGTGGTTGCGGGACATTCCCTTGTCGATTTCGGCGGGTGTGGGGTTTATTGCCTTGTCTGGCGTGGCGGTGCTCAACGGCCTGGTGATGATTGCCTTTATCCGTGGCTTGCGGGAGCAGGGGCGCACGCTACGTCAGGCCATTGATGAAGGCGCGCTAACTCGTCTGCGCCCCGTGCTGATGACCGCATTGGTGGCGTCGTTGGGCTTTATCCCGATGGCGCTGGCTACCGGCACGGGCGCAGAAGTACAGCGTCCACTGGCGACAGTGGTGATCGGCGGGATTCTCTCCTCAACTGCGTTGACCCTGCTGGTGCTGCCGGCGCTGTATTACCGCGCTCACCGCAAGGAAGAAGAGGAAGCCCCCACGCAAGTGACGAAAGTGTAATTTCGCGCTCATCTTCGAGTTATTCAACCCTTGTCAGGATACCCACGGCGGCCGCATCAGCGGCCGTCGTGCGTATTACTGCCAATCATCAGGAGTTGAAGATGGGGAATAAAACCACAGCCTGTGTAACTGGCATTCTGGCTCTGGCCAGTTGTGCTGCAAGCAATGCCACCACGCAGTCCCAAGGCTTTGTCGAAGACAGTAGCCTGACACTGCTCAGTCGCAACTTTTACTTCAATCGCGATTATCGCAAGGGGGGGGAGTCACCCACCGGCAAGGCGGGCTATGCCGAGGCCTGGGCCCAGGCGTTCATCGCACGTTTCGAGTCGGGTTACACCCAGGGCACCCTCGGCTTTGGCGTCGATGCCCATGCCATGCTGGCCCTCAAACTCGACAGCGGCGATGGTCGTAGCGGTGGGCGCAGTTCGTTCGACATGTTGCCGGTCGATAGCTACGGTGACACGGCAAGTGACTTCAGCAAGCTCGGTGGCGCCCTCAAGGCACGCTTGTTCGACACTGTAATCAAAGTGGGCGACGTGTTCCCCGCCACGCCAGTGGTGCACTTTGGCGACTCGCGTTTGTTGCCGGAAAG
Organism: Pseudomonas sp. S06B 330; assembly: GCF_002845275.2. Taxonomy (NCBI): domain Bacteria; kingdom Pseudomonadati; phylum Pseudomonadota; class Gammaproteobacteria; order Pseudomonadales; family Pseudomonadaceae; genus Pseudomonas; species Pseudomonas tussilaginis. The sequence continues at coordinate 1,296,194 of NZ_CP088149.1, forward strand.
CTTCACGGGCTGGACCCTGGAAAACACCACGCTGGAAGGTCTCTCCCTGCAGGGTGGACGCCTGCATGCCATGAGCCAACCGCTCTCGAGCAACAACCGTGACGGCTTCGAGACCTTCTACGCAGGCCCTGTCGATTCACCGTGGCTAGGTTATTTCGGCGGCGACTACCAGGCCACCGACAACCTCAGCCTCAGTCTCTACAGCAGTCGCCTGAAAGATGCCTGGGACCAGTACTACATGGGTGTCAGCTACCAGTACCCGATCTCAGACCAGGTCAACGTCTTTACCGGTTTCAATTACTACAAGGCCAAGGACCAGGGCCAGCAATTGCTGGGTACCTTCGACAATGACATCTGGAGTGCCAAGGTGGGTGTGAGTTATGGCGCCCACACCCTGGCGTTGTCGCATCAACGCAACGAAGGCGACAACGACTTCGACTACCTGCGTCAGTCCGACTCGATCTACCTCGACAACTCGATCCAGTACAGCGACTTCAACTCGCCCAAGGAGCGCTCGTGGATGTTGCGTTACGACCTGGACATGGCCAGTTATGGCGTACCCGGATTGACCTTCATGACTCGTTACGGCCGTGGCAGTGACATCGACTATGGCGACGCCAACGGGGTGTACATGCGTCGAGACAGCGAAGGTAATCCGTTGACGGATCAGAAGCGTTGGGAGCGCGATATCGAAGCGAAGTACGTGGTGCAGTCAGGCACATTCAAAGACCTGTCCCTGCGCATGCGTCAGGCCACCACTCGCGCCACGGCGTTCGAGTCGGATCTTGACGAAGTGCGCCTGATCGTTGAGTACCCGCTGACCCTGTTGTAGGGCCTTTATTGCAACACTGTAATGTCCGCCTCACCTTGCCGTTAGCTTGCCTTTCGTAAGATTGAACCGTACTGAAATTCAATCACGAGGTGAGCAACATGAGCCTGATCAAGTATGCGCTGATGGGCGTTCTGGCCCTAGGCAGTGGTGCCGCACTGGCTGAAGGCGGCGCGGAACGTTCACAACAGTTCTGGGAGAAGTTCCGCCTGAGCCAGGAGCAGATCCACAGCAACAAGGATCAGGCGGTTGTTAGCGCCGACGCCCAGAAGCGCACGGATGTTCAGCAAAAGGTCGCTAAAGAGTAGCTCCATTCACCTTTGAAGCTCCCCCGCTCCTTTGGAAAAGGTGAATATTAGGCGCCCATTCGGGCGCCTTTTTTTACTTGCGCGCCACCAGTACTGCACGACGTGGCGCCGGCAGGCCTTCAAGGGTGCGGCTGTGGTCGGCGGGGTCGAGGAAGTCGCTGAGCGACTGGTAACGCATCCACTCGGTGCTGCGTTGCTCCTCGATGCTGGTGACGCTGACATCGACGCAGCGCACATCGCTGAAGCCGGCGCGACGCAGCCAGCGCTCCAGGGCCGGCACCGACGGCAGGAACCAGACATTACGCATCTGCGCGTAGCGGTCTTCGGGCACCAGCACCTGATTTTCGTCGCCCTCGATGACCAGGGTTTCCAGCACCAACTCGCCACCTTTGACCAGGCAATCCTTCAACGCCAACAAATGCTCGATGGGCGAGCGGCGATGATAGAACACGCCCATGGAGAACACTGTGTCGAAACCTTCAAGGTTGGCCGGCAGGTCTTCCAGGGCGAAAGGCAGGTGCCAGGCAGGCAGTTCTGGCAGGTAACGTTGAACGGCCTGGAACTGACAGAAGAACAGCCAGTTGGGGTCGACGCCGATGACGCTGTCGGCACCGGCACCGAGCATGCGCCACTGGTAATAGCCGTTGCCGCAGCCGACATCGAGGATACGCTTGCCCTTGAGGTCCAGGTGCGGGGCTACCCGCGACCACTTCCAGTCGGAGCGCCACTCGGTGTCGACGTGTACACCGAACAAGTCGAATGGGCCTTTACGCCACGGCGATAAACCCATCAACGCTTGGCGCATGCGTTCGCGGGTATCGGCGTCGCAGGCACAATCAAGGCTCAGCCCGTTGACCAGGTCAACTGTGCTTGGCACCAGCGCCGGCAGGGCGTCTAGCGCGGCTTGCCAGCGCTCAAGGTCGCCATGACCTTTCTCCATTTTGGTGTCGAGTTGCGCTTGCAGGCCTTGCGACCATTGCGCCAGGGGAGTACCCGCCAGACGGCGGACCAGAGAGGAAAGATCAATCATGGCAGGGCAATCAACGAGGCAAAGTTAAGGCATTGGAACCAGGGCACGACCGTGGAGAAACCAGCCGCCAGCAGGCGTTCGCGGTGTTCTTCCAGGCTGTCGGGTTTCATCACGTTTTCAATGGCGCTACGCTTCTGGGCAATTTCCAGTTCGCTATAGCCATTGGCCCGCTTGAAGGCGACATGCAGGTCGGTGAGCAGGGCGTGTTCTTGCGCATCGTTGAAACGCAGCTTTTCCGAGAGGATCAGTGCGCCGCCGGGCAACAGCGATGCGCGAATGCGGGTGAGCAATTCCAGGCGTTGCTCGGGGGCAATGAACTGCAAGGTGAAGTTCAGCGCCACTACCGAGGCAGGCTGGAATTCAAGTGCGAGGATGTCGGCCTCGATCACTTCCACCGGCAGCAATTCCTGGAACATCGAGTCCTGGGCGGTGAGGTATTGCCGGCAGCGCTCGACCATGGCGGCGGAGTTATCGACGGCGATGACCCGGCAACCGTCGTTGCGCACATGCCGGCGCAGGGCTTGAGTCACGGCGCCTAGCGAACTGCCCAGGTCATACAGCGCGGTGTTCGGTTGCGCGAACTGCGCCGCCAGTACGCCGAGGTTCTCGACAATGGTCGGGTAACCCGGCACCGAGCGCTTGATCATGTCCGGGAACACCCGCACCACGTCTTCATTGAAGGCGAAGTCGGGCACCTGGCCAAGCGGCTGGGCGAATAGGCGGTCGGGTTCTTTGCTCACAGTGGCAATCCAGGCGTTAGGCGTAAAAGGCGGGCATTTTAGCCAAAGTCGCCGGCAGATGCATGGCCTGCCTGACCAGCGCCGTTACTTCACGCTAATGGCGCAGTCAAAGGTCTGTACTGGACGCACTTCGGGTGCCCAAGGTTGTTGGTAAACCAGCAGCAAGTGCCCCTCACCCGCGGCGTGAGCCTGGAAGCGCCACACCGATTGCCCGGCGCTGCCGACCACGCCGGCATCTTCCGGATGGCTGTAGACTTCGGGACCCAGGCTGCGCAGGATGCCGGCAGCAGGGTTCTGCAACAGCCAGCGGTAGCCGGTGCTGGGATTGCTGGGCAGGGTCAGGGTGAGGTTCTGGCCGGTTTGCAGTTGCAGCGGACATTGAGCTTGTTTTTCCAGCTCGACGGTATGGCGCGGCTGTTGGGCGCAAGCGCTGAGCAAGGCAAGACTCAAGGGGACAAGCAGGCGGGCGGCAGTCATGTTGGCTCCGGATGAAAGTCGAGGGCGCAGCATAACCGAAGCTGATCGCGGGGCAAGCCCGCTCCCACCGCACCGGCAGGAGTGGGCTGGCCCCACGATGCGCGTCAACGGATCAGAACAGCACCTTGGCGACATCACTGAAACGCTTGGCGAAGTGCACGCTCAAACCTTCCTTGAGGTAGTCGGGCAGCTCTTCGAAGTCACCACGGTTGGCTTCCGGCAGGATCAGCTCGAAGATTTTCTGGCGCCGTGCTGCAATCACCTTCTCACGTACTCCGCCAATCGGCAGGACTTGCCCGGTCAGGGTCAGCTCCCCGGTCATGGCTACCCCTTTTTTCGGGACTTGATCACGGGCCAGGGACAGCAGCGCGCTGGCCATGGTTACCCCTGCACTCGGGCCGTCCTTGGGCGTCGCCCCCTCAGGCACGTGCAGATGAATGAAGGCCTCGTTGAAAAAGCTTGGGTCGCCACCGTACTGCTTGAGGTTGGCGCTGACATAGCTGTAGGCAATTTCCGCGGATTCTTTCATCACGTCACCCAGTTGACCGGTGAGCTTGAAGCCACGGTTGAGGGTGTGGATGCGCGTTGCCTCGATCGGCAGGGTGGCGCCGCCCATGCTGGTCCAGGCAAGGCCAGTGATCACGCCCTTGCCGGCCAGCACCTGTTCGCTGCGAAACACCGGCATGCCCAACGAGGCTTCGAGGTCTTTGGGGCCGATCTTGATCTTCTTCTCGGGGTCCTCCAGCAGTTGCACCACTGCCTTGCGTACCAGCTTGCCCAATTGCTTTTCCAACTGACGCACACCGGCTTCGCGGGCATAACCTTCGATTACCGTGCGCAAGGCAGAGTCGGTGATGCTCAGGCTGGTTTTCGCCACCCCGGCCTTGTCCAGTTGCTTGGGCCACAGGTGACGTTTGGCGATGGCCAGTTTTTCTTCGGTGATGTAGCCCGACAGACGGATGACTTCCATGCGGTCGAGCAGCGGCCCGGGAATCGAATCCAGGGTGTTGGCGGTACACACGAAGAGGACTTTGGACAAATCCAGGCGCAGGTCCAGGTAGTGGTCAAGGAAGTCGACGTTCTGCTCGGGGTCGAGGGTTTCCAGCAGCGCCGAAGCCGGGTCGCCCTGGTAGCTCTGGCCCATCTTGTCGATCTCGTCGAGCATGATCACCGGGTTCATCACCTCGACATCCTTGAGCGCTTGCACCAGCTTGCCTGGTTGCGCACCGATGTAGGTGCGACGGTGGCCTTTGATCTCGGCCTCGTCGCGCATGCCACCGACGCTGAAGCGATAGAACGGTCGACCCAGCGACTCGGCGATGGATTTGCCGATACTGGTCTTGCCTACGCCGGGTGGGCCAACCAGGAGGACGATGGAGCCGCTGATTTCACCCTTGTAGGCGCCGATGGCCAGGAATTCAAGGATCCTGTCCTTGATATCGTCGAGCCCTGCATGGTGCTGGTCGAGGACTTTGCGGGCGTGCTTGAGGTCGAGCTTGTCTTTGCCGTACACGCCCCAGGGCAGGGCGGTAGCCCAGTCCAGATAATTGCGCGTCACCGCGTACTCTGGAGAGCCGGTCTCGAGGATCGACAGCTTGTTCATTTCTTCGTCGATACGCTTCTGCGCTGCAGGTGGCAGGGTTTTGCCCTGCAGGCGTTGCTCGAACTGTTCGAGGTCGGCGCTACGATCGTCCTTGGTCAACCCCAGCTCCTGCTGGATGACCTTGAGCTGCTCTTTGAGGAAGAATTCGCGCTGATGTTCGCCGATCTGCCGGTTAACTTCGGCAGAGATCTCGTTTTGCAGGTGAGCGACCTCTACCTCTTTGCGCAGCATCGGCAAGACCTTCTCCATACGCTTGAGCATGGGCACGCAGTCGAGCACTTCTTGCAACTGATTGCCGGTGGCCGAGGTCAGTGCGGCGGCGAAGTCGGTCAACGGCGAAGGGTCGTTGGGGCTGAAACGGTTGAGGTAGTTCTTCAGCTCTTCGCTGTACAGCGGGTTGAGCGGCAGCAGCTCTTTGATGGCATTGATCAGGGCCATGCCGTAGGCCTTGACCTCATCGGTCGGCTCGCTTGGTTGATGCGGGTATTCGACTTCGACCAGGTAAGGTGGGCGGTGATGTTTGAGCCAGGTGCGGATGCGTACCCGGGTCAGGCCCTGGGCGACGAACTGCAATTTACCGTTTTCGCGGCTGGCGTGGTGCACCTTGACCAGGGTGCCGTACAGCGGCAGGGCCGAGGTGTCGAAATGGCGATGATCTTCTGGCGGCGTGTCCATGAAGAACAGGGCCAGGGAATGGTGGGGCGTCTTGGACACCAGGTCCAGGGTTTCAGCCCAGGGTTCTTCGTTGACGATGACCGGCAGCACTTGCGCGGGGAAGAACGGGCGGTTGTGGATCGGGATGACATAGACCCTTTCCGGCAGTTGTTGGCCGGGCAGGGCGAGGTTATGGCCGGTGTGCTTGGAAGCTTCAGGGTGCTCGACTTCGGCGTGTTCCTCGGGATGTTCGGGTAGATCCTGCTGATCGCTCATGGGGCACCTGCGTAATGACTATGGTGCTTAGATGGGGCGGGTGGGGGGCGGTTTCAATGGCTGAGGGTTCATGTTGCGCGGCGTCGGTATCGCTGGCAAGGCCAGCTCCCACAAAGTTTGCTTACATCGCCCCTGTGGGAGGCGGCCTGGCCGGTGATGGGCGGCCAGGCCGCCCTACGGGCTTTATTCCGCCAATTTGTAAGCGATTACGTAATCGCCCATTTTGGTCCCCAGCGAGCCGTGGCCGCCAGCGGTCACCAGGACGTACTGCTTACCGTCCTTGCCGGTGTAGGTCATTGGCGTGGCCTGGCCACCTGCTGGCAGGCGCGATTTCCACAGTTCCTTGCCGGTGTTGCTGTCGTAGGCACGCAGGTACTGGTCCAGGGTGCCACTGAGGAAACCCAGACCACCCGCGGTGACGATCGAGCCACCCATGCTTGGCACACCAATCGGCAAGCCGATCGGAATCGGCGAGCTGTCACGGCTGGTGCCGTTCTTGTGCTTCCACACGACTTGGTTGGTGGTCAGGTCGATACCGGCCACATAACCCCAGGCAGGCGCCTGGCAAGGCACGCCCAGTGGCGACATGAACGGGTGCATGATCACTGCGTACGGGGCGCCGGTGTTCGGTTGCACACCACTGGTTTCGCTCTCACGCTTGCTGCCGGCGGCGACGTGCTCGCGTGGCACCATCTTCGAGACGAAGGCCATGTAGTTCGGCGAAGTGAAGAGCATCTGCCGGACGGGGTCGACCGAGACACTGCCCCAGTTGAACACGCCAACGTTACCCGGATAGACCAGGCTGCCCTGCAGCGACGGCGGGGTGTACTGGCCTTCGTAGCGCAATTCGCGGAACTGGATGCGGCAGAGCATCTGGTCGAACGGGCTGGCGCCCCACATGGCTTGTTCGGTCAGGTCCGGCCCGAGCAGGTTGAGGTCCGAGCGTGCTTGGGTCGGTGCGGTATGGTCGCCTTCGACAGCACCTTGCGGGGCAGGGATCTCGCGGATCGGCACGATCGGGGTGCCGTCACGACGGTCCAGCACATACAGGCTGCCCTGTTTGGTCGGGGCGATCAGCGCCGGTTTGACGCCATCGGCGGTCTTCAGGTCGAGCAGCGTCGGCTGGCTGCCGACGTCCATGTCCCACAGGTCGTGGTGGGTGAACTGGTAGTTCCAGCGTACCTTGCCGTTGGCCAGGTCGAGGGCGACGATACCGGCGCTGAATTTCTCGGCGCCAGGGGTGCGGTCAGCGCCCCACTGGTCAGGAGTCTGGTTGCCCAGGGGCAGGAAGACCATGCCCAGTTTCTCGTCGACACTGGCCAGCGACCACATGTTTGCCGAGTTGCGGCTGTAGGTCTTGCCCGGTGCCAGTGGTGCGGTGTCATCCGGGTTGTTGCTGTCCCAGTTCCACACCAGACGGCCATCGTGGACGTCGTAGGCACGAATCACCCCGGACGGTTCGTTGGTCGATTCGTTATCGGTGACATGACCACCGATGATCACCAGTTCACGGGTGATCGCCGCTGGCGAGGTGGAGTAGTAACCGCCAGCAGTGAACGGGCCGATGCCCGTGGTCAGGTCGATTACACCCTGGTTGCCAAAGCCTTCACAGACCTTGCCGGTGTCGGCGTTCAGGGCAATCAGGCGTGCGTCGGCGGTGGGCAGGTAAAGGCGACGCGGACAGCTGCGCGCAACGACCTGGCCTGCATCAGAGATCTTCGGCGCCGGGCTGCCGTCAACACTGACGTAGCTGTTTTCGTCATAGTACGAGACACCACGGCAGGTCATGTGGGCGAAGCCCTTGAAGCCGACCGGGCTCTTGATCTGTGGATCGAAGCGCCAGATTTCAGCGCCGGTGTCCGGGTCCAGGGCCAGCACCTTGCTGTGGGCCGTGCAGGCGTAGAGCATGCCGTTGACCTTAAGCGGGGTGTTCTGGTTGGTCAGTTCCACCGGGTCATTGTCGGTCGGCAGGTCACCGGTGCGGATGCGCCAGGCTTCCTGCAGCTTGTGCACGTTGTCCGGAGTGATTTGACGCAGCGGTGAATAGCGATCACCAAATTCGGTGCGGCCGTAAGCCTGCCAATCGCCATCGGGCATTTGCGGCGCAGTGCTACTCAGGCCGCTGCTGTCGCGACCCAGCTTGCCCTTGATTTCACCGGGATGGGTGAACTGGCTGGCCACCGCCGTTGCCCCCGAGAGGACCACGGCCAGGCTCAGCAGGGCGGGGTTGATCTTCGACGGATTGCCGCGCAGTGGGCGGCGTGCCCAAGGCAACAGCAGCACCACGCCGAGGGCGAACCACAGGGCCAGACGCGGCACCAGTTGCCACCAGTCCAGGCCCACTTCCCACAGCGCCCAGAGGGTGCTGCCCAGCAGTACCAGGCCATACAAGCCCAGGGCGTGACGGCGCAGGGCCAGCAGGAGGATGCCCGACAGGGCGAAGCCGATTCCGGCGATCAGGTAATACAGCGAGCCGCCAAGCTGGCTCAACTTGATACCGCCCGCCAGCAGGGCCAGGCCCATCAGCAGCAACAGCACGCCAATCAGGCGCGGCAGCCAGCGGGTTCTACTCAAGGCACCTTCTGTGCTCATCGTGTGTTCTCCGTTAGGTGAAAAGGGCGATTAAAAACTGCTTTGAATCTTGATCCCGCCGATCAGCGCGTCGTCGACCTGGCTCACGCCACCGGGGTGGCGGATGTACTGCAGGTTCGGGCGCACGGTCAGCCAGTCAGCCAGGTGAATGCCGTAATACAGCTCGGCGCTGTACTCGGTGTCCTGGATCGGACGGAACAGGGGGTCGTTGTAGTCGCTGACGCCGTTGGCTTGATTAAGCGCCTTGGCGTTCTTGCGGTAGGCAGGGTTGACGTGCACGCGGGCCAGGGCGAAACCGATGTCGTCCTTGGCGCGGGCATCGAAGGGCCCCTTGTACACCACACCTGCCTGAACATAGTTGTCGATGGCGTTGGTCTTCTTGTCGTGCAACGTGGCGTTGGCGAACACACTCAGGCCACGGGAGTGGTCGGAAGCTTGCGACGTTACTTGTTGCTGGGCACCGAGCCAGAAGCCGTGCTTGCTCGAACTGCTGCGATAAGCCTGGCCGCTCAGTGCCGCCGGTTGGTCGTTGCTGTCCTTGTAGACATCAGTTGCCTTGGCATTACTGTAGTAGTAACCGGCGCGATATTCCCCTTTCAGGCCGTTGACGGCCGGGCTCCACACCAGTTCGACCGGTATCACCGCACCTTGGGTGCCGCTACCGCTGAGCTTGAAGCCGTTGTCACGGTCCAGGTTCGAGGGGTTCTGCTCATAGGCACCGATTTGCGCATAGAGCTCGGGGGTCAGGTTGTACTTGACCCGCAGGGCCCACTGGCTGACCGGCCAGTTGTACCAGATGTCGCCGACCCAGTTGCCGACCTGGGAGCCGCAGAAGGCCAGGTTCTGGAAGTCGCAGGGGAAGCTGTTGAAATCTTCGCCTTGACCGAAACGGCCGAATTTCACATCCAGGGCGCCATCGAAGTACTTCTGCTTGATCCACATCTGCGTCAGGCGCCAGGTTTGGCCACGACCCCAGACTTCCTGGGCCGAGGTGAAGCCACCAACTCGCGGGTCGTTGATACGGTCGTTGCTGATGTTGTTGCCGTTGCGCTCGGTGACGGTCAGCTGGAACTCGGCGTCGTGCCAGCCGAGGATCTTCTGCAGGTCGAAGTGAGTACCGAGAGTGAACTGGTCGCTGTAGCGTGCGGTTTTGTCGTCGTCATAGCCGCCGTGCAGGTTGGCGCCCATCTCGCCGGTGTAGCCGAGGGTAAAGTCGTAGCCGCGCTCAGCCAGCTCCGTGCGGGTGCCGCCCCAATCGCCGAGCATCCATGGCGAGTCACTGGCGAACATCGCAGCCGCCTGGGCAGTCGGTGCCAGGCTGGCGATGGCCAGACCCGAAAGCAACGTTCGGGTGGCGGGGGAAAGGCGTGAACGATGAATCTGAGGCATGAGATAGCGCTATCTTTTGATTGTTGAACAAACGGCAAGTGCACCGGGTCCTGGGGATCGTCGGCGATAAGGCTGCAGGGGAGTTAACTGAAGCGGTTCAGCTTGCGGCGGGGAGGATATAGCTGAATTTGTAATAAAAAAAGTCAATTCAACAAGAGGCACCGTTGCCGGATCGGTAACAGTCCGGTGGGAACACAGCGTGGAGCAGCTATCAGTGGAAACTGTCCTTTATTGTGGGAGCGGATGAATCCGCTCCCACGACGGCTCTGATCAGCAATCAGAAACGGGTGCGCAGGCCCACCTCGACACTCCGCCCCGGAGCCGGAGCGATGTCACGTAGGATGGAGCTGGCATAGCGCACGGTCTGGTCGGTGAGGTTTTCACCGCGAACAAAGGCCAGCCACTGGCTCTGGCCGATGTCGAAGCGATAGCCCAGGCTGGCGCCCAAGGTGGTATAGCCATCGGTGCTGGTTTCATTGTCCGGTTTGTGATGCTGGGCGCTGGCATGCTGCACATCAACCCGTGCCTGCCAGCGCTCCAGTTCCCACAGCAGGCCGCTGTTCAGGCGCAGCGGGGCAATACGCGGCAAGTCTTCGCCGCTGTCCAGGTTCTTGGCTCGGGTGTAGTCGCCGGACAGTTCCAGGGCAAAGCTGCCCAGGCGGTTTTGCGCCAGTTGCCAGCGGTCCTGGGCCTCGATCCCGTAGAAGCGGGCGCGCACGCCTTTGTATAGATACTCGGGTACGTCACCCCCATGGTCATGGTCATGATCGTGGTCTTCCTCGCCATGGTCGTGATCGTGACCTTCGCGCATATTGCCGCTGGCCAGCAGACCGATGTAGTTGCGGAAATGGCTATAGAACACGCCGACACTGCCTTTGTGCGTGCCGTTGTCGAAGCGCAGGGCCAAGTCGCTGGAAATCGCTTTCTCTTTATTCAAGTCAGGATCGCCGACCTCATAGGTGCCGGTAGCGACGTGGGCACCATTGGCATACAGCTCGTAGAAGGTCGGTGCGCGTTCGGTGTAGCCAAGGGTGGCTGCCAGTGACCAGATAGGCGTCAGTTCATAGACGGCCCCGGAAGACAGGCTGGCGGCGGTGAAGCTGCTGGTGCTGTCGGCATGGGCAAAACGTTCACTGCCCTGGCTGTCGGGATTGATGCGGGTGTGTTCCAGGCGACCGCCCAGGCTCAGGTTAAGGCGCTCGCTGGCTTGCCATTGTTCAAGCATGAATAGCGCCAGTGAGTCGGTATCGGTCTGCGGTACGAAGGCTTCTTCACCCAGAGCGGAAAACTCGTTGCGGCTGACTTGGGCGCCGATCACGCCTTCCACCGGCCCCAATGGCTGGTGCCGCGCTTCGACCCGCGCTTCGTAGCCCTTGTTCTTGAAGGTGGTATGCACGTCGCCGCCTTCCAGTTCGCGGTGCTGGTAATCGGTGTAACCGAGGTCGATTTTCAATGTGCTGAAAGGGCCGTCCAGGTCCCGCAATTCGGAGGCGAAGCCGTAGTGATCCTGTTGCATGTCCAGGCGTACGCCCGGTTCGGCCACTGAGCCGTAATTTGAGTCGTAGCGGCTGTAGGACAGGCCGGTATAGCCGTGATCCCAATGGTAGGCCCCGCCGAGGGCGCCGCCATCCTGACGGCCGTCACTGTTTTCCAGGCGGTGGCGGTCCCCTGGCTCTTCACTATTACGCACCTTGGAGCTGCGGGCGTAGCCGGGAATGCGCAGGTCATTGAACTGGCGACTGTTGGCGTCCAGGTGCAAGGCAAAGCGGCCATCGCCGGCTTCCAGTTTGCCGGCGCTGCTGCGGGTGGTGTCGGCCCCGCCATAGCGCAACTCGCCGGCACCCTGAATACCGTCGATGGGCGAGGTGGGAATGCGGTTATCAAAGCTATTGACCACTCCACCAATGGCGTTGCCGCCATAGAGCAGGGCAGCGGGACCACGGACGATTTCGATGCGCTCAACGGTCGCCGGGTCCAACGGTACGGCGTGATCGTAGGACAGCGACGACGCATCCAGGGCACCGACACCATTGCGCAGAATACGGATGCGGTCGCCATCCAGGCCGCGGATCACCGGACGACTGGCCCCGGGGCCGAACCAGGTCGAAGCGACGCCGGGTTGGTTGTTCAGGGTCTGGCCGAGGCTACCTTTTTGTTGCAGGGTCAGGTCGTCACCTTCGAGCACTGTCGTGGGGGCAGCCAGCTCGCTGTTACCCAGCGGGTTGGCGGTGATGACCTGGGATTCGAGCTCCACAGCCTGACTCAGTGGCGAAGCGAGCCACAGGGCGGCGGCGATGGGAGAGAGTCGAAGGGGCAAGTGACGCATGGGCGGCGGGTTTCCTTGGTAGCGTTATAATATTGATATAATATAACATTACCATTGGCGTTCATTGCAACGCGCCTGCATTCACTGTGGGCGTGAGCTCATCACAGGGGTTGCGTGCACTAGAATGTTTAAAAGTCTGAAGACTTGCGGCCCGCCCCTGGGCTAAGGTGCGCACCTTTGATTCGCTGGAGCACAGGCATGACCAACGCCAACCCCAATCCGCTGCATGGCGTGACCCTGGAGCAGATCCTCACCGCGCTGGTGGCGCACTATCAATGGGAAGGGCTGGCCGAGCGCGTTGATATCCGTTGCTTCAAGAGCGATCCGAGCATCAAGTCGAGCCTGACTTTTTTGCGCCGCACGCCGTGGGCACGGGAGAAAGTCGAACGGCTCTACCTGAAGCTGCAGCGCGGTCGTCGTTAAGCCGATGGTCCGGCGCGAGGTCGTGATCGGCCTGGCTGCTTGTCTGGGCTGGAGTGCACTGGCAATTCAGATGTACCTGGTGTTGCTGGCACGCTGGCAGGAGCAGGCAAGCCTGATCGGCGGCCTGGTGACGTTTTTCAGTTTTTTCACAGTATTGAGCAATACCCTGGTGGCTGTGGTGCTCAGCCAAGCTGCATTCGGCAGGGCGTCAGGCGCGCGGCGCTGGTTTCTCTCCCCTGCGGTCAGCACCGGGGTGACCGCCAGTATCGTTCTGGTTGGCGTGGCCTACAGTCTGTTGTTGCGTCATCTGTGGCACCCGCACGGTTGGCAGTGGCTGGCCGATGAGCTTTTGCATGATGTCATGCCGGTGCTCTTCGTCCTGTACTGGTGGTGCTGTGTGGAGAAAGGCCGCCTGCACCTCAAGCACCTTGGCGTCTGGGTACTGTACCCATTAGGGTATTTTGGCTATGCACTGCTGCGCGGGGAGTCGCTGGGGGTGTACCCCTATCCGTTTATTGATGTGGCCAAGCTTGGCTTTGCCCAAGTGGTATTTAACGCGCTGGCGATACTGCTGGGCTTTGTTGTCATCGGCCTGATGCTGCTGGGTCTGGATCGCTGGCAGGGCGGGCGCCTGGCCAGAGCCAGGACGCAACCCTGATAGTGCCGGTTTACGCGTCGTCGTTAGGGTCGAGGCGCCAGTAGGCGGCGGCCTTGATCCGCTCTTCCTTGAGGCCTTTTTGCTCGATCAGCAGGCGTTTGGTGCTGCGCGTCAGTGCTTTTTCCAAGGCAACCCAGGCATACAACTGGCCTTCAGGCAGGGTCAGATCGTTCACCACCTGCAGCAGGTCCTGCTGATGCCGCTGCACCCAGATCACTTCAACCTGCGCCTGACTCGCCAGGGCCTGCTGCTCGTGTGCATCCTCAATCTCGATGACCGCCAGTACCTTACGCGTGGCCGGCAGTTCTTCCAGGCGTCTGGCAATGGCCGGGATCGCCGTTTCGTCACCGATCAGCAGGTAGCTGTCGAAGATGTCCGGTACCACCATTGAGCTGCGTGGCCCGGCAATATTGAGGATCTGTCCGACCTCGGCCTGCGCAGCCCAGGTCGAGGCGGGGCCGTCGCCATGCAGAACAAAGTCGATATCCAGTTCCCCGGCGGCCAGGTCGATACGGCGTGGGGTGTATTCGCGCATGGTTGGGCGCATGCCATCCAGGCTGAGTTCGTTGCTATCAAGCACCGCCTGCTCTTGTGGGGTACAGGCGAACAGCAACTTGATGTGGTCGTCGCTGCCGATGCTGGTAAACCCTTGCAGTTCTGGCCCTCCGAGGGTGATGCGGCGCATGCGCGGGGTCAGCTCCGTGACCCGCAGCACGTTCAGGCAGCGGCGTTTGATCTCGTGGTTGACGCGGTGAATTGCGGTGTTTTCGCTGACACTCATACTGCGGTCTCCGTAGACGTCGCAGTGGGGCCTGCGACGATGGCTTTGGCGGTGTTGTTGAGCAGGGTGCGGACCCGTTCGATTTCTGCCGGACTCCAGCGGCCACTGTGCATCTGCAGGGCATGACGCAGGTTGTGCACCGCTTCATGGATTTCCTGTGGGCGGTCGTGCCCGCACAGCGAACGCTTGCTGACTTCGATGCGCATGCGCACACCGTCCAGGGCGATCGACTGTTCGGCCAGTGACTCAAGCCCGGCAGGGGTGACGCTGTAGCGTTTCTTGCTTCCGTGGACCTGACCGACGATCAACTCGCTTTCTTCCAGGAAGGTGAGCGTCGGATAAATCACGCCAGGGCTTGGGCTGTAGTTGCCGCCAAACAGGCTCTCGATTTGGCGGATCAGGTCATAGCCGTGGCAGGGCTGCTCGGCGAGCATCGACAGCAGCAGCAATTTCAGATCACCCGGGGCGAAGACCCGTGGGCCGCGGTCGCCACGTTCGCGGTTATGGCGGCGCTCGAGACCGTCATGGCGTTCGCCATGATCACGGTGAGGAGGATGTTCACGCATGAAGGGCTCCCTTTTGCGTTTAGATATGTCTTTAGATAGTACTCAAGATATATCTTTAGGCAAGCATGAGAGTGAGAGTATTTCTCGTATTAGGCAGGAAAGGGACGAATGGTCTGGCTGAACAGTTGCTCTGGTTTTGTCTGGGGCCACTTCTTGACTGGCCCCTTGTAGCCGCTGCCGTAAGGCTGCGATCGGGCGTGAAACGGCCGCAAAACCAGGTCACAGACGATTCGTCTGGGTGAATGAAGTGGCCACGACTGCTTTGCAGTCGATCGCAGCCTCGTGCCTCGGCAGCGGCTACAGCAAGGAGTGCAGCCAAGCGACTGGATAAGTCATGAGCAGACTATTGCTTTGCCACCTGCGGCGGCGCCTTGCACAAGGTATGGCTGCCTGGTTGCAGATACGGCGTAAGGATCGGCGCCATGCCCTTGAGCACCTGCACCGGTAAGGCCGAGGTGAACTTGAAGGACTCTGCCGCACGCCCGGGTACGAAGGCGGTGAGGGTGCCGAAGTGGTTGTCGCCGAGGAAGAACACAAACGTTGCCGTACGGTTGATCGCCTTCGAGCCAAGCAAGCGGCCACCGGCGCCCCAGCTTTCGAGACGGTTGTCGCCGGTACCGGTCTTGCCGCCCATAACCATTGGCGTGCCATCGTTGAGTTTGAAACTGCCCGATACCCGTCGTGCGGTACCGGCATCGACCACCTGCGACAGGGCGCCACGCAGGGCCCGGGCGACTTCCACCGAGAGCACCCGCTGACCCAGGTCGGGATCACCTGCCAGGCGTGTTTCATACGGTGTATCAGCCGCAAAGTGCAGGGTATCGATACGCAATACCGGCAAGCGAATGCCATCGTTCTGAATAATCCCGATCAGCTCGGCCAGTGCCGCCGGCCGGTCGCCGGAGCTGCCGATGGCGGTGGCCAGTGACGGCACCAGGTGATCAAAGGGATAGCCAACGCGTTTCCAGCGCCGATGGATGTCGAGGAACGCCTCAATCTCCACCAAGGTACGAATGCGGCTGTCACGAGCGCCCTTGTGGCGGCTCTTGAACAGCCAGCTGTAGACCTCCTGGCGCTCGAACTGGCTGGCTTGCGCTGCGTCCTGGAAGCTGGCGCTGGGGTTGTGGAGCAGGTAGCCCAGCAGCCACAGGTCCAGCGGGTGAACCTTGGCGACAAAGCCTTGATCGGGCAGGTCGAACTTGCCTGGGCCGTAGGCGTAGTACATATCGTCAAGTCGCTTGTCGGTCACCGTGTCTTGTTTACTCGGCGCGCGCTTTTTGTCCTGCAGTTCTTTTTTCAGGTGCGCGCGGACGAAGGCATTGAAGGTGGCCTGGTCGGCCTCCGGGAACAGATAGCGGTGTACGGCAGCCAAGCGGATCGGGGTGATGCGCAAGCCGTCGAGGAAGGTGTCCAGTCGCTGTTGTGAGGTTTTGCCACGGTACTTTTTCCAGAACCGGCGCAGGTAATCAGTGCCTTCTTTGTCGGCGAAACGCGCCAGGTATTCTTGACGCCGCGGCTCAGTGTCGTCCCGAAGCAATTTGATGCTGTTGCCCGGGGTCTGATAGGTGCTGTAGCGCACCAGATCACGCATCAAGCGTATGAACGGCAGGTTGATCGATTCGCGCAAGGCATCCTTGAGGGTGGGGATACGGCTGTTGTCTTCCTTGCGAAAGTTATTGAACACGTGCATGCCGCCACCGGTAAAGAAGGCTTCACCGGGACTGGCCGAATACTTGCGATCAAGGGCGGCATCGAGCATCGCCGTGAGGTTGCGGTCCTTGTTCTGGATCAGGTAGTCGATGGCCCAGCGAGTGATGAAGTCCAGCTCTGCAACCTCGACGTTCTTCAGGTCGGCGGCGGGGGTCGCGGCGTACTTGTCATGCAGCTCGGCGATGATTTCCAGGTAGCTGGTCAGCACTCGCAGCTTGGCGGTGGAGCCCAGTTCCAGCTTGCTGCCCTCGTTGATATCGAAGGGCTGGTCGGTGCTGTCGGTTTGCACCCGTACCCGCGAGCCGTTGGCAGTGCGCTCGAGCAAGGTGAAGCTGTAGCGCACTTGGGTAGTGCTGGTCGGGGTCAGCAAGCGCTCGCCAAACAGACCGAGCTTCTCGGCGATGGCCGGATCGGCGAGGTCTTTGAGGTATTGGCTGACCTGGCCCTGCAAGTCCGACTGCAAGGTGCTGGTGGCCGACAGGTCGAGGCGGTCAAGGTCGTAGAGCGGCCGGGCCAGGGCCAGAGACAGACGGCTGCGGGCGACACTGATGCCCTTGTTGGTGACAATTGGCTGAATGGTGGGTTGTGCTACCCAGTCGCGGTAGACCGCTTTGCTGGCCAGTGCTGCTTCGGCAAGTGGCCGGTCAACGATATTGCTGGCAGCCAGAACACGGATATGGCTGTCGGTGAGTTCAGCCAGTTCGTTGCGCCCTTTGGACAGAAAGTGCGACGGGCGGCGTTGGGCAATCATCAGTGACAGGACCTGACGCAGGGCCAGGCCACGCGCGGCCAGGCTTGCCGGATCGCTCTCAGTGGAGGCCAGCGCCTGGTTGACTTGGGCGAAGTCGGCGCCATACCAGACCCGCAGTCCCTCTGCCATGCCATGGACCTCACCATGCCCTGGCACTGCCGATAGCGGCACGCTGTTGAGGTAATCGCGGACGATGCGTTGGCGGGCTTCAAGGCTTTGTGCACCGCCTTGGTAAGCGCGGACGCTGGCGGAAATCATCTGGCGGATTTTTTCCGCACCAGAGACCGTAAGGCCGTCGGGCGAATGTCGGTATTTCTCCAGCTGGGTAGCCAGGGTGCTGCCGCCAGCGGATTGGCCGGGCAGGGCCAGGTACTTGGCGACCTGACTGTAAGCCGCCTTGGCAAAACGCGGCCAGTCCACCGCTGGGTTGGCGTAGGGATCGTTGGGGTCGAGCAGGTCGCGGTTCTCGATAAACAACAGACTGTTGACGATGACCGGTGGGATGGAGTCGAAGTCCGGGTACAGGTACTGCGGGTAGTGGTACTGGTACAGCACGTCACCCTTGCAGTCGGTAATCGACAGGCCTGTCTGGATCTTTTCTTTATAGGGCACGAAGAAACCGTGCTCGGTGTAGTCCATTAACGCGGGGGAGAAATGCACCTGTTCGCTGATCACGTAATCGCGTTTGAGCAGGCGTGGCAGGAATTCGCCCAGGGCACTGTAGCCCAGGCGCTTATCGAACGGACCCTCGCCGGGATAGAGGATGGCGTCGCTGGGGCCTGGTTGCAGCGAGTACGTCAAGGTCGAGGCGAATTGACTGAGTTCGCGTGATTGAAGGCGTGAAGTGTGCATCTCGTTAGCGATGGCCACGCCCAGCGCGATCAGGGCGAGCAGCAGCACCAGCCAGACCAGCCGCCACCACAGATGACGCTGGCGAGGGCTTTTCGGCGAAGGCGATTCTTCAAGGGATTCAGTGGGAGTTTCCTTACTCGTTGGTTCCGATTGCCACAGTGCGCCCATAGTGTTCAGCCCGGCTACGTATTTTCGTCTTGCTTGCCTGAAGCTTAGACGGTGAGCGAGTTTGGTGAAAAATTTGTAAGCCTTGTAAGGCTGCTCCTAAAAATGGGTAGGCCGTGCGCCTTTGGTGGAGGTTGTAATGCCCCGTTTTGGTGCTATGTTAGCCGCCCTGTTGGTTGTACTGGAGAAAACACGGGGAATGCCCCTCCGTGAATGGGTTTTTTGCCGAGAGTTCTCGCCAAATATCCTGCTCTTTATAGTGAAAAGCCCTACAGTGGCCTTTCTATACTGCTCGCCCCTTTCGCTTTGTCGGCAAATTGCGTGTCGGCAGACGGGACCGCTCACAAGGTGGCGCCCGGCAAGGCAGCGTATCCAGCCTATCGGCGGTACCAGGCCTGCACGAATGGTCATATCCAATAACAAAATGAGGTTGTATTTCTATGCCAGTCGGCAACCATCCTTCTCACGGTGAGACCGCCCAGGGCGGCCCGCTCAAGCGAGAACTCGGCGAGCGACATATTCGCCTGATGGCGCTGGGCGCCTGTATCGGTGTCGGCCTGTTCCTGGGTTCGGCCAAGGCCATTGAAATGGCCGGACCGGCAATCATGCTGTCCTACATCATCGGTGGTCTGGCGATCCTGGTGATCATGCGCGCCCTCGGTGAAATGGCCGTGCACAACCCGGTCGCAGGCTCCTTCAGCCGTTACGCTCAAGATTACCTTGGCCCGTTGGCGGGCTTTTTGACCGGCTGGAACTACTGGTTCCTGTGGTTGGTGACCTGCGTTGCGGAGATCACCGCGGTGGCCATCTATATGGGCATCTGGTTCCCCGATGTGCCGCGCTGGATCTGGGCCCTGGCGGCCTTGGGCAGCATGGGCGCGATCAACCTGATCGCGGTCAAGGCCTTCGGTGAGTTCGAGTTCTGGTTTGCTCTGATCAAGATCGTCACCATTATTGCCATGGTGCTGGGAGGCATCGGCATCATCGCCTTTGGCTTCGGCAACGACGGCGTGGCGATGGGTATTTCCAATCTCTGGAGCAACGGCGGTTTCATGCCCAACGGCGTGACCGGTGTGTTGATGTCGCTGCAGATGGTGATGTTTGCCTACTTGGGCGTAGAAATGATCGGCCTGACCGCCGGTGAAGCGCGCAACCCGCAAAAAACCATTCCCCAGGCCATCGGCTCGGTGTTCTGGCGCATCCTGCTGTTCTATGTTGGCGCACTGTTCGTGATCCTCTCGATCTACCCTTGGAACGAGATCGGCAGCCAGGGCAGTCCGTTTGTGATGACCTTCGAGCGTCTGGGCATCAAGACTGCCGCCGGTATCATCAACTTCGTGGTGATCACGGCGGCGCTGTCGTCGTGCAACGGTGGCATCTTCAGCACCGGTCGCATGCTCTACAGCCTGGCGCAGAACGGTCAGGCCCCAGCGACTTTCGCCCGCACTTCGAGCAACGGCGTGCCGCGTAACGCCTTGCTGCTGTCCATCGCCGCCCTGCTGCTGGGCGTGCTGGCCAACTACCTGGTACCGGAGAAAGTCTTCGTCTGGGTAACCGCCATCGCTACCTTCGGAGCGATCTGGACCTGGGTGATGATCCTGTTGGCGCAATTGAAGTTCCGCGCCGGTCTGAGCGAGACCGAACGCGCGGCACTGAAATACCGCATGTGGCTGTGGCCGCTGAGCTCCTACCTGGCGCTGGCGTTCCTGATCCTGGTGGTCGGTCTGATGGCCTACTTCGAGGAAACCCGCGTGGCGCTGTACATTGGCCCAGCGTTCCTGGTGCTGCTGACTGTGTTGTACTACGTGTTCAAACTGTCGCCTAAGGCTGACAACGTTCAGCTGGCGCGTTCCGCGTCGTGATGTAATCCCATCGCGGGCATTGCCCGCGATGGGGTCCCACCGGCAGCATCACGCTGCCGGTACCTGTGCGGCTCAGGCCGCCACTTCGCTGTTAGGCTCGAAGCTGTCTGCCCGGGCCATCTGCCACATCCGTGAATAGAACTCACCACTGATCTCACCACCGAGCAGTTCACCGGGCTTGAGGAACACGTGCATCTGCGAAAACAGCTTGATCTCGGTGGCCGAGACGCGCCGCACCAGGTGCTTGGCTTCCAGTTGCGACGGGTGGTCGAGCCCGGCAGCAGCAAGCATTTCGGCCAGCGCCTTGAGCGTGCTGTGGTGGAAGTTGAATACCCGCTGGGCCTTGTCTGGTACCACCAGGGCGCGCTGGCGCAGGGCATCCTGGGTGGCGACGCCGGTCGGGCATTTGTTGGTGTGGCAGCTCTGTGACTGGATGCAACCGATGGCGAACATGAAGCCGCGTGCCGAGTTGGCCCAGTCGGCACCGATGGCCAGGACACTGGCGATGTCGAAGGCACTGACGATCTTGCCGCTGGCGCCGAGTTTGATCTTGTCGCGCAGGTTCAGCCCCACCAGGGTGTTATGCACGAACAGCAGGCCTTCACGCAGGGGCACGCCAATATGGTCGGTGAACTCCACTGGCGCAGCACCCGTGCCGCCTTCCTTGCCATCGACGACGATGAAGTCCGGCAGGATCCCGGTTTCCATCATGGCCTTGGCGATACCCATGAATTCCCAGGGATGGCCCAGGCAGAACTTAAAGCCCACCGGCTTGCCACCTGAGAGCTCACGCAATTGGGCAATGAACTGCATCATTTCGATCGGCGTGGAAAAGGCGCTGTGGCGTGAAGGCGAAATGCAGTCTTCACCCATCATCACCCCGCGGGTCTCGGCGATCTCGCGAGTGACCTTGTGTTTGGGCAGGATGCCGCCGTGGCCGGGTTTGGCGCCCTGGCTCATCTTGATCTCGATCATCCGCACCTGCGGGTTGCGGGCCTGTTCGGCGAAGCGTTCGGGGTCAAAACGCCCGTCGGCGGTGCGACAGCCAAAGTAACCGCTGCCCAGCTCCCAGGTCAGGTCGCCGCCGTGTTCGCGGTGATAAGGGCTGATGCTGCCTTCACCCGTGTCATGGGCAAAGTTACCCAGTTTGGCGCCCTGATTAAGTGCGCGAATGGCATTGGCACTGAGCGAGCCAAAGCTCATCGCCGAGATGTTGAAGATCGAGGCTGAATACGGCTGGGTGCACTGCGGGCCGCCGACGATCACCCGAAAGCTCGCCGGATCGCTCAACGGCGCTGGGCGCATGGAGTGGCCGATAAATTCGAAGCCCGATTGATAGACATCGATCAACGTGCCAAAGGGTTTGTCGGACGCCTCATTCTTGGCTCGGGCGTAAACCAGTGAGCGTTGCGCACGGGAGAAGGGCAAGGCATCACTGTCGGCTTCGAGCAGGTACTGGCGGATTTCCGGGCGAATACCTTCGACCAGGTAGCGAATGTTGCCGAGGATCGGGTAGTTGCGCCGTACGGCGTGACGGCTTTGCAGCAGGTCGAACAGTCCGATCAGACTGAGTACCGCGGTGGTCAGGGTGAATGGCCACAGCCATTCGTGTTGGACAAACGGCAGGCTCGCCAGGGTGAACAATACGCAGGCGGCAAAAAAGGCATAACGGCTGAGAAGTGACAGGCTCATACGGGTTCCTTGCGATGGCACGGTCAGGCTCAGGGCCTGGACAATCCCCGACCTTAGCCCGGTTGGGCGCGCCAACGCCACCCTGTAAACATGAAGCTTTGCCGTGGATCAGGCGGAGCGAAAATCATTCTCATGGCTAAAGCCCAGGGGCACGGATCAATCGATCGCGCAGTTCGCCCTGCTGTGCCGGCATTACGCCGGGTTCGTAGTGAAGGGCCCCGGCAAGCAGGCTGGCGACGGGCACGCCATCGCGGTAGAGCACGCGGTTGGTGCTCAGGGCCGGTACTTTATTGCCTGGCAACAGGGTGCCGACCAAGTTCAACGGATCGCTGGCGCTAATGGCGATCAGGTCGGCGTCCAAGGGACGCCGGCGCACTTCACGCATTAACGCCACCGCTTCCGGCAGGGCGAATTGTTCGCCAGCCAGGCCGCTGATAAAGCGCCCGCCACGGATTTCGCCACGGGCTTCCAGGCGGTGGTAGCAACGCAGCAGTTCGCGCCAGCTGGGCAAACAGTCGGCCTCGCGCTCCAGCAGTCGCCAGCAGATAACGCCATAACGGCGCAGCAAGATGCGGGCGATGTGTTCGAGGTGATCATCGCGGTTATCGGCTGTCGAGGTTTTGCGCAGCAGGGCCCAGCGTCCGGCGTCGTCCATGCCGCCGAACAGCGCACCGCGCCCACGGCGCGGGCTACGGCCCTGACGTTTACTGGCCGGGGTGATCAGTGCACGCAGGCCGGCGAAGCTGTCGGCGCTGACCAGGCCGGCCGCGACCAGCGCTTGCAACGCGTTTTCCAGCTCACTGGGTAGCAGGTGAGCGTCATGCACCAGTTCGTCGAAAAACAGCGCACCGTGCTCGCTCAGGGCGCTGTGAGCCCGTTGTGCGCGCAGACTCAGTTCGCTGCTATCCAAGGCGGGGCTCAGTGCCCGCCATAGGCCGAGGCGAGGACGCGGCACGATGACCAGCGGGGTGCTGCGCAGTGTAGTGGTGGCGGCACTGGGGGCCAGGCGGGTCCAGGCATATTTGCCGGCGCGGCAGGCTTCATCCAGCCAGCGCGGGCTGTAATCCTTGAGCCGGGTCGGTAGCAGGTCGCTTTCCCAGGCTGCCGCTGCTGCCGGAAAGCCTTCGAGCAGATCCAGGGCCGCGCTCAATGCCGGCTGGCCCTGCAATCGGGTAGCAGGCGATAGATGCTGCCAATCGAACAGAAAGCGCATGAAATCCTGCAGGCTGACCGGTTCGATCTCCCGACGCAGGCGCTTGATGGTGTAACGATGAATGCGTGCCAGCAGGTGACGTTCACACCATTGCAGTGTCGACTGAGCGCTGAGGAAGTATCCGCGCATGACATAGCCTTCAGCTTCCAGGCGAGCCAGTGCCTGTTCGGTATCAGCAGCGGGCAGTTGCAGTGGGGCGGCGATCTGCGCGGTGGTCAGGGGGCCGAAGCCACTCAGGCGTGCGCGCAACAGTTCAACCAACGCTGCGTCGGCATCCAGAGGCTGCTCAAAGCCTGGCAACGCCGGTAGGTCCGGGATTATCCGGGCCCGGTGAAACACGGCACGTAGCAACACTAGGCGCTCACGTGCCAGCCACAGGGACTGGCCTTCAGCCAATTGCAAACGGCAGGCACGGCCTTGGTGTTGCAGAGCCTCAAGCCAGTCCTGCCAGCGGCTGTTGGCTGAGGCTTCGGCCTGGCTGATACAGGCCAGGCTCATCAGCGCTTCGTGCATTTCATCGCTACAGGTTGGAAGTGGCCAAGCCTCTGCTTGCACTGCAGCAATGGCCTCGGGGTCAAGGGCCCCCAGGTCATCGCTGTTCTGAGTCTCGTTCCAGCGTCGATTGAGCACCGCCTGGGTACGCCGTTCTTCCAGCGGTGCATCGTCGAGAAAGGTATACGGGCGCGCATTGAGTATCGCCGAGGCCAGCGGTGAAGGGGCCGACAGGTCACGACTGATCAAACGAATCTGGCCTTGTTCGATGCGCCGCAGCAAGGCCAGCCAGCCCTCACAGTCCATCGCTTCGTGCAGGCAATCGTCGAGGGTTTGCTCGATCAGCGGGTGATCCGGGATCTGCCGTTCACCGACAAGGTTTTCCAGGCAGGCAATCTGGTCAGGGAAGACTGCGGCGATCAGGTCCTCGCTTTTCATCCGCTGGATCTGTGGGGCCACTTTGCGCCCGCCGACAAAGCGCGGCAGGGCCAGGGCGACACCGGCGTTCCAGCGCCAACGAACGCCGAACAGTGGTGCATCGAGCAGGGCCTGGATCAGGATGGACTCGGCGTTATTGCTCGACAGGTAGCGCCACACATCATCCAGGCTAAAGCTATGGCTGGCTGACAAGGACAGGACGATGGCATCTTCGCTGGCTGCCGCCTGCAGTTCAAAATTGAAGGTACGACAGAAGCGCTTGCGCAGTGCCAGGCCCCAGGCGCGGTTGATCCGGCTGCCAAAGGGCGAGTGGATGATCAATTGCGTGCCGCCGGACTCATCGAAGAAACGTTCCATGATCAGTGTCTGTTGCGAGGGCAGGGCGCCGAGGACCTGACGCGTACGGGCCAGGTAGTCGAGCAACTGTTCAGCACTGTCCATACCGAGGCCAATCTGCTCCCGCAACCAGGTGAGCGCGTCCTGCATCTGGCCGCGAGGCTCGCTCAAGCGCCGATCAACTTCGCCTTGCAGACGGGCGACTGCGAACGACAATTCATCGCTGCGCCCCGGTGCTTCGCCCAGCCAGAAGGGAATGCTCGGCGGCAAGCCCTTGGCATCCTCGACACGCACCTTGCCGCTTTCCACGCGCAGAATGCGATAAGAGGTATTGCCCAATTGGAAGATGTCGCCGGCGATGCTTTCCACGGCAAAGTCTTCGTTGACGCTGCCGATGTTCAAGCCCTGGGGTTCGAGCAGCACCGCATAGTCGGCGTTGTCGGGAATGGTGCCGCCGCTGGTTAGTGCGGTCAGCTGGCTGCCGCGGCGTCCGCGTAAGCTGCGGGTGACTGCATCGCGATGCACGTAGGCGCTGCGCACACCCTGACGGCCATTGAAGCCCTCGCTGAGCATGCGCAGCAGGGCCTGGTAGTGCGCCGGGTCCAGCTCGGCGTAGGGCATGGCCTGGCGCAGGCAATCGAACAGCGCCTGTTCCTGCCAGGGCTGGCAACTGACTTCGGCAACGATCTGCTGGGCCAGCACATCCAGCGGTGCGCGGGGTATCTGCAGCAGGTCCAGTTCGCCACGGCGCACACTGTCGAGCAGGGCCGCACATTCGATCAGGTCGTCCCGTGACAGCGCAAACAGACGACCTTTGGGCGTGCCCTCGACTTGGTGCCCGGCACGTCCGACTCGCTGTAGAAAGGCTGCGATCGAACCGGGTGAACCGATCTGGCAGACCAGATCGACTTCGCCGATATCAATCCCCAGTTCCAGGGCGGCGGTGGCCACCAGCACCTGCAACTCACCGCGCTTGAGACGCTGTTCGGCATCCAGGCGGTGTTCCTTGGCCAGACTGCCATGATGCGCGGCCACCGCCTGAGCGCCCAGGCGTTCGCTCAAGTGCCGAGTCAAACGCTCGGCCAGGCGCCGGGTGTTGACGAACACCAGAGTGGTGCGGTGTTCGCGGGCCAGCGCTGCCAGGCGGTCGTAGACCAAGTCCCAGACATCAGTAGCCATCACGGCGCCGAGCGGAACGGGCGGCACTTCCAGGGCCAGATCACGGTTGCGGGCATGGCCGATGTCGACGATCGCACAGTCACGGCCATGGCCTACCAGAAATTCGGCGACCCGTTGCACCGGTCGTTGCGTGGCTGACAGGCCAATTCGCCGCAGCGGTCGGCCACACAGAGCTTGCAGTCGCTCAAGGCTGAGCGTTAGGTGACTGCCGCGTTTGTTGCCGGCCAGGGCGTGAATTTCATCGACGATCACCGTGTGCACGTTGGCCAGGCCTTGGCGCCCGGAGTCGGAGCCGAGCAGCACATACAGTGATTCAGGGGTGGTCACCAGAATATGCGGCGCCTGGCGGCGCATGGCGTTGCGTTCCTTTTGCGGGGTATCGCCGCTGCGCACCGCGGTGCGGATGGCCAATGGCTCATGGCCTTGTTCTGCCAGCGCTTCATTGATGCCTGCCAGCGGCGCTTGCAGGTTGATCTGGATGTCGTTGGACAGCGCCTTGAGGGGCGAGACATAGACCACCTGGGTCTGGTCGGGCAGGTGGCCGCTGGCCAGGCCTTGTTCGAACAGTTCGTCGAGGATTGCCAGGAACGCAGTGAGCGTTTTGCCTGAGCCTGTGGGCGCCGCCACCAGCAATGACTGACCGCGGCGAATCAACGGCCAGGCTTGCGCTTGAGCGGCGGTCACCGTCGGAAAGCGGTGCTGGAACCAGGCGCGCACGGCGGGATGGAAGGCAGCCAGTTCCGGGTGATTCTGGGCGGGCAGGTTCATCGCCTGTTTATGCGGCCAACAGGCGCGGGTTGCAAGGTGCGTTCGTCAGACCGCGTTGACGCCATCGCCAGCAGGACCGGCTCTCACAGATGACGTGCTTGCGGGGGATGCGATTGTGCCGCGCTCGACAACATGTGATCCTTGCGCGCTTTCTCCGTTGCGAGCCTTCCATGAGCAAAACCATCCGCATCGCCGCCGCTCTTCTGCTCGATCCCCAAGGCCGGACCTTGTTGGTGCGCAAGCGTGGCACCCAGGCTTTCATGCAGCCTGGCGGCAAGATCGAGGCTGACGAGCAGCCCGTCAATGCCCTGGCCCGTGAACTGTTCGAGGAACTGGGGCTGCAGATCGACCCGCAGGACGCCGAGTACCTTGGCCAGTTCAGCGCCTCGGCCGCCAACGAGCCGGGTTTCGAGGTCCAGGCCGAGTTGTTTCAGGTACACACCGCAATGCTTGTTGAGCCCGCTGCCGAGATCGAAGAAGTGGTCTGGGTTTCGGCCCGCAAGCAACTGACGCTCGAGTTGGCACCGCTGACGCGGGACTTGATTCTGCCCCTGTACCGGCGCTTAACTAGCCAACCTGCCTGACCCTCCATTTGCAAAGGAATGCCGATGATCCCCGCTCATGAATGGCTGCTGTTCACCGGCGCGGCGTTGTTGATGGTCCTCACCCCGGGGCCGAACATGATCTATCTGATCTCCCGTTCGATCTGCCAGGGACGCATGGCTGGAGTCACCTCGCTGGTTGGGGTGGTTGCCGGATTTCTGGTGCATATGACGGCCGCGGCGGTGGGCCTGACAGCCTTGTTCATGGCCGTTCCCCTGGGTTATGACCTGCTCAAGTGGGCGGGTGCTACTTATCTGTTATGGATGGCCTGGCAAGCGGTCAAACCCGGCGCGCGCTCGCCGTTCGAGGCCCGTGAGCTGCCCCCGGACTCACCGGCCAAGCTGGTGATGATGGGCTTTTTGACCAGCGTGCTGAACCCGAAAGTGGCAATGTTCTACCTGTCGATCCTGCCGCAGTTCATCTCCCCCGAGCATGGCTCACTGCTGGCGCAGAGCCTGATGCTGGGACTGACCCAGATTACTGTGAGCTTTTCGGTCAACCTCTTGATTGCGCTGTTCGCCGCCGGGCTATCGGCCTGGTTCGTGCGCTACCCGCTGTGGCTGATGGTCCAGCGCTATGTGATGGGCTTTGTCCTTGCGGGCCTGGCGCTGCGCCTGGTACAGGAGCAGCGCAAGCTGGCCTGAGGCTCAACGCACCGCGCTGACCCCGTCAAGGGTGGAGAACGAGGTGTCCTTGGCAGTCAGGAGGAAATCACGCATGTACGGCGCATCGAGCATGTCAGTGCGCACAGCGGCATACAGGGTGGCAAACAAGCCTTTCTCACCCAGACGCTTACCCTTCACATAGCCACGCGAGCTGTACTCGTGCAGGGCCCAGTGCGGCATGCCGCAGACACCACGGCCGCTGGCCACCAGTTGCATCATCATGACGGTCAGCTCTGCGGTGCGTACCTGCGCGGGTTCAACGTCAGCAGGCTCGAGAAAACGGGTGAAGATATCCAGGCGATCGCGCTCCACCGGGTAGGTGATCAGCGTTTCGCTGGCGAGATCGTCGGCGACGATGTAGGGCTTGTTCGCCAACGGGTGCTGGTTGGCCACCGCGAGCATGGCTTCGTAGGTGAACAGCGGTACATAGGTCAGGCCGGCCAGGTCCAGCGGGTCGGAGGTCACCACCAGGTCGAGGTCACCGCGGGCCAGCGCGGGCAATGGTGCAAAGGCAAAACCTGAGGCCAGGTCGAGCTCGACCTCTGGCCAGGCGTCGCGGAACTGGTCGATGGTCGGCATCAGCCACTGGAAGCAGCTGTGGCATTCGATGGCCATGTGCAGGCGCCCGGCGGTGCCTCCGGCGAGGCGGGCAATGTCACGCTCCGCACCCCGCAGCAGTGGCAGGGTGGCATCGGCCAGTTGCAGCAGGCGCAGGCCCGCGCTGGTGAAACGGATTGGCTTGGTCTTGCGCATGAACAACTGCATGCCCAAGCGCTCTTCCAGCTCTTTGAACTGATGGGACAGGGCCGACTGGGTCAGGTGCAGACGTTCTGCGGCTTCTACCAGGCTGTCGGCTTCGCGCAGGGCGTGCAGGGTTTTGAGATGGCGAATTTCCAGCACGACGGTGCTCCATGAACAGAATTTGAGATTAGCGCGAATTTATTGAGTTTGTCTCATGTTGTTCTGTCTGTCGACAAGAGCGCCTTCTTTTATAAAAAGCGGGAAATGCAGGCAACTGTCTTAACTGGCCGGTGGTCGGGGAACTGCCTCACGATAATCCATGGCGCTGACCGTTGAGCGAGTGTCATCAAACGGTCACGGTTTTGTGGCAGCGCGCCCGCATGAAAGTCATCAGACTCTCGCTCTACTGGGGATTTGCATTCTGGTGTTTCTGTCATGCGGGCTTTTTGCTTTTTTCTGGCGCTGATCTGCGCCGCCTTACCTTCTTTTGCAGCGGGACGTTGCGATGCCAACGTGCCGACCGAACACGTTGAGCTGGCACAGTTGAACCTTGCTTATCAAAGCATCGGTCGCGACGCAGACCCTGCGCTGTTGTTGGTCATGGGCCTGGGTGGTCAGTTAATCCACTGGCCTGATGAGGTGGTGGTTGCCTTGTGCCAACAAGGCTTTCGAGTGATCCGCTACGACAACCGCGACGTAGGCCTGAGCACCTGGAGTCAGGCTCCGGCCACTGCCAACCTGACGTATCAGGTCGTGCGTTTCAAGCTTGGGCTCTCGGTAGAGGCGCCTTATAGCCTCAATGACATGGCTGAAGATGGCTTGGGGTTGATGGACGCCCTGCAGATCGAACGCTTCCACGTGCTCGGCGTGAGCATGGGCGGGATGATTGCTCAGCATATGGCGGCACTTGCTCCGCAGCGAGTCGAAAGCCTGACGTTAATCATGTCCAGTTCCGGCGCTCAAGGCTTGCCGACGCCCAGCCCGGCCTTGCTGCAGTTGCTGGCCAGGCGCGAGGCGCCAAACCGTGAAGTGGCCATCGAGCAGCAGGCCGACTTGTTGGCCGCGTTAGGCAGCCCGCAGGTCAAGGAGGATCGTCAGGCATTGCTGCAACAAGCGGCGCAATCCTATGACCGGGCCTTTAATCCAGAGGGGGCTGAGCGTCAGATCATGGCGATTCTTGCCGAACCGAGCCGGGTTGCATTGCTCAATCGCCTGCAGGTGCCGACGCTGGTGGTGCATGGCACCGCCGATCCGCTGTTGCCGGTGATGCATGGTGTACACCTGGCGGCGCACATCCAGGGCAGTCAGTTGAAACTGATTCCGGGCTTGGCTCATCGATTCCAGGAACAGTACAAGGGGGCGTTGCTGGGGGCGGTGTTGCCTTATTTGAAGACGCAGCGGCTGACGGATACCCACCTGGCGGTGTATTGATCGCGGGGCTGCACTGCGCTTAGTGCAGCCTCACCCAGATACTGACCAACACCGTCGCCGCCACCAGCCACGCCACTGCCGCCAGCGCCAACGACAGCTCCAGGCGCATGCGGTCGACCAGCACATACAGGGCTGCCAGGTAGACGAAGTAGGGAATGATCGACCACATGCCAAACAGGATCGTGGTCTTCAAGTCCTCAAGCGAGCGGCCCTTGCCGACGATATAGTGGGCAATCAAGGCAAAGGTCGGAAACAGCGGGACCAGCCCGGCGATGTAATAATTGCGGGTTTTCGCCAGGGCGGCAAGGATCACTACCACCGCTGCGCCCAGGCAGGCTTTGAGTATCAGGTCCACGTGTTTTCTCGCGGTAGAGGTCGGTCAACCCAAGCCATATTTTTTCACTTTGTCGAACAGGGTGGTCTTGGCCATGCCCAGCTCCTGGCTGGCCTGGCTGAGGTTGCCGCCGGTGCGTTGCAGGGCATCGCTGAGCAGGTTGCGCTCAAAGGCCTCGACCGCTTCGGCAAAGCCCAGGCCCTGGTTGCCGCTGGCGCCGGCTTTCTTGAACGCGGGTAAGCCCAACGCGTAGCGTTCGGCCACGTTGCGCAGTTCACGCACGTTACCCGGCCAGTCGTGGGCCATCAACCGCGACAGAGTCTGGCTGTCCAGTTGCGGAATTTCCCGATCGAAGCGCAATGACGACAACTGCAGGAAATGCTCGAACAGTTGCAGGATATCTTCACGACGTTCGCGCAGCGGCGGCAGTTCCAAGGTGACTACGTTGAGACGGTAGTACAGGTCACTGCGAAACTGCCCGCTCTGGCCGAGGGCGTCGAGGTCGGACTTGGTCGCGGCGATCACCCGACAATCCACCGCAATGCTCTGGTTCGAACCCAGGCGCTCGAGGGTGCGCTCCTGCAGTACACGCAACAGTTTGATCTGCAGGTTGATCGGCATGCTTTCGACTTCGTCGAGAAACAGTGTGCCGCCATTGGCATGCTCGATCTTACCGATGCGGCGCTTGCCTGCGCCGGTAAACGCATTGGCCTCGTGGCCGAAAATTTCGCTTTCGAACAGGTTCTCGGGCAGGCCACCGCAGTTCAGGGCGACGAAGGGTTGTGCCTGGCGACGGCTGAAATCGTGCAGGCAGCGCGCAACCAGCTCTTTGCCGGTACCGGTTTCGCCTTCGATCAGGACGTTGGCCGAGGTGTCGGCAACGTTGGCGATCAGTTCGCGCAGGTTCTGCATGGCCGGCGAGCGGCCGATGATCCGGCCTTCCAAGGTGCTCTGTTCGGCCAGTTGCCGCCGCAGGGCGAAGACTTCCCGCGACAGCCCGCGTTGTTCCAGGGCTCGGCGCACCACTTCGACCAGGCGTTCCGGGGCGAAGGGCTTTTCCATGAAATCGTAGGCGCCATTGCGCATGGCGCCGACGGCCATGTCGATATCGCCATGGCCGGTGATCAACACCACGGGCAGGCTGCTGTCGCGGGCCTTGAGCCGGCTCAGCAGCTCCAAGCCATCAATGCCGGGCAGACGGATGTCGCTGACAACGATGCCGGCGAAATCATCGCCGATGCGCTGCAGGGCTTCTTCGGCGCTGCCGACTCCCTCACAGGCAATATCTTCCAGCGCCAGGGCCTGCTGGCAGCCGAGCAGCACATGCGGGTCGTCTTCGACGATCAGGACGGTAAGGGGCGCTTGGTTCATAGGGACTCGGCAGATTCTGTAGGGGCATTGACCAGGGGCAGGGTGAGGACGAACGCCGTGCCACCACTGGCAGGGTGTTCGACACTCAAGTTGCCCTTGGCTGCGGCGGCGAGGCTGGCGGACAGGGTCAGGCCCAGGCCCAGGCCGTGCTCTCCCGGCTTGGTGGTGAAAAACGGTTCGAACAAATGCTTACGCGCTTCGTCATCGATGCCGTGACCATTGTCGCGCACTCGCAGGCGATACTTGTCACCTTGCAGTTCGCCTTCGAGCCAGAGCTCGGGCAGTGGCTGCGCGGCCATGGCGTCGAGGGCGTTGCCGATCAGGTTGACCAGGATCTGTTCCAGGCGGGTCTGATCGATGGCCAGTTGTTGGTCGTCGAACTGGCTGTTGAGCTTCAGGTGGCAGCCAGCGATACGGCTACCCAGCACCTGCAGGCTGGCTTCCACGGCTTTGGCCAGCGAAGCCTGGCCACCGTCGTCACCACGGCGGGCGAAGGAGCGCAGGCTGGCGGTGATCCGGCCCATGCGGTCGATCAGGTCGTTCATGGTACGCAGGTTGGTACTGGCGGTTTCCAGGGCACCGCGTTCGAGAAAGCGTACGGTATTGCCCGACAGCGTACGCAGCGCCGCCAGCGGCTGGTTCAGTTCATGGGCGATGCTGGTAGACATCTGGCCAATGGCGGCGAGTTTGCCGGCCTGGACCAGTTCGTCCTGGGCGTGGCGCAAGGTCTGCTCGGCATGTCGCCGCTCGCGAATCTGGCCTTTGAGGCGTTCGTTACTGGCACGCAGATCGGCCGTGCGCTCGGTGATCTTGCGCTCCAGCTGGCTGTTGGCTTCTTCCAGTGCCTCACGGGCAGCCAGGCGGGTGGCAATCACCTTGCGTCGTTCGTTCCAGGCAATCAGTACGATGGTCAGCAGGGCGAAGGCGACGGCCACCAGCATGCCCTGGATGATCGACTCACGGCGCAAGTCCTGCAGGGGCGTGAGCAGGGTGAAATGCCATGGTGTGTCGCTCAGGCGCCGGGTCTGGGCCAGGTAGGCGACTTCGCGGCGACCATCACCGAGTTCGGCATTGGCCGGGAAGCTGAGTTTCTCGACACCGTCGGCAAGCGTTTCCCGTGACAAGGGCTGCAGCTCATTGAGCGGCCACCAGTAGTACTGCAGGCTACGGGCCAATTGTTCCTTGATGTCCGGAGTCAGCGGACGCACCGACTTGAGCCGGCGGGCCGGATCGCTGGAGAGGATGATGATGCCGTTTTCGTCGCTGACAAAGGCTTCCAGGCGGGCCCGTTGCCAGCGCTCTTCCATGTTTTCCAGGCGCACCTTGATCACTGCTACGCCGATGATCTTGCCGTGTTCTTCCAGGCCATGGGCCAGGTAGTAGCCAGGCTCACCGGTGGTGCTGCCGATGCCATAGAAGCGTCCAGGCTGGCCGCGTACGGCATGCTGGAAATAAGCACGGAACGACAGGTCTTCGCCAAGGAAACTGTCGACATCGCGCCAGTTGCTGGTGGCTTGTACCCGGCCAGTGGTATCGAGAACGAAGATCGCCCGGCTACGGCTGCGCCGGTTCAGGCCTTCGAGGTATTCGTTGACCGTTTGGCGGTGTTCGCCATCGGGCTCGGTCAGCAGGCTGGAAACGCTGTTTTCCAGTTCCAGCAGGCTGGGCAGATAGGTGTACTTGCTGATTTCACTTTCGACGCCGCGCGCGTGCAGCTCAAGCTGGCGCTCGCCGGATTCGCTCAAGGTGCGGATGCCGTTGTGCTCGCTGATCATAAAGCCAGCCACACCCAAGCCGATCATCAGCAGGATGATCAAGGGTGGCATCAGCAGTTGGCGTATCAGACGGGGTTTCACGGCAAGGGCAGGCTTGGCTGGGCGAAAGAGCGTGGGGTCGCATTTCATCACAGTGGCCTTGGTACGACCAGCACCCACTGGCTGACGAATGCCAGACAGAGGGTGCTGGTCATCACCTCAGTGTTGCAGAATTTTGCTGAGGAAGTGCTGGGTGCGCTCATCACGGGCACTCTGGTCACCGAAGAATTCTTCTTTGGTGCAGTCTTCGATGATGTTGCCCTTGTCCATGAAGATCACCCGGTTGGCGACCTTGCGGGCAAAGCCCATTTCATGGGTCACGCACATCATGGTCATGCCTTCGTGGGCCAGTTGAACCATTACATCCAGTACTTCACTGACCATTTCCGGGTCCAGCGCCGAGGTCGGTTCGTCAAACAGCATGACGATCGGGTCCATGGCCAGGGCGCGGGCAATCGCCACACGTTGTTGCTGACCACCGGAGAGCTGGCCAGGGTGCTTTTTCGCCTGGTTGCTAAGACCGACGCGCTCAAGCAGCGCCAGCCCCTTCTTGGTCGCTTCCGCTTCGCTGCGACCGAGTACCTTGCGCTGGGCAATGGTCAGGTTCTCGGTGATGGTCAGGTGCGGGAACAGCTCGAAGTGCTGGAACACCATACCGACCTTTGACCGCAGCTTGGGCAGGTTGGTCTTGGGATCGGCGATCGAGGTGCCGTCGACAATGATGTCACCCTTCTGGAAGGGTTCCAGGGCGTTGACGCATTTGATCAGGGTCGACTTGCCCGAACCGGACGGGCCGCAAACCACCACCACTTCGCCTTTCTTGACCTCGGTGTTGCAGTCGGTCAGAACCTGGAAGTCGCCGTACCACTTGTTGACGTTTTTGATGGAAATCATACGGTTATCCTTTTCTGCAGACGCTTGACCAGGAAGGAAGCGGAGAAGCTGATGACAAAGTAGACAACGCCGGCGAAGACCAGGAACTCGTTGGAGCGCCCGATGATGTCGCCACTGGCACGTGCCGAGTTGAGGAAGTCGACCAGGCCGACGGTGTAGACCAGCGAGGTGTCCTGGAACAGGATGATGCTTTGCTGCAGCAGCAGCGGGGTCATTTTGCGAAACGCCTGGGGCAGGATGATCAGACGCATGGTCTGGCTGTAGCTCATGCCCAGGGCTTGTGCCGCACCCATCTGGCCCTTGGAGATCGACTGCACACCGGCGCGGACGATTTCACAGAAGTACGCCGCCTCGAACATCATGAACGCCACGACGCAGGAGGTGAAGGCACCGATCGGCGTGTCTTCGCCGGTAATCCAGCGCAGCACGAAAGGTACCGCCAGGTAGAACCAGGTGATCACCAGCAGCAATGGGATGGAACGGAAGTAGTTGACGTAGACGCCGGCGATGTTCGCCAGCAGCTTGTTCGACGACAGTCGCATCAAGGCCAGGATAGTGCCGAGCACGATGCCGCCGACCACGCCCATGACCATCAGCTGTAAGGTCATGACCATGCCGTTCCACAGGCCCGGCAGGGCAGGAATGATTCCACTGAAGTCCATTATTTACCCCCCACGGAGATCAGGCCGGGCACCGCGACTTTCTTCTCGATCATGCGCATCAGCAGCATCAGCCCCATGTTAAGGGTGAAGTAGATCAGGGTCGCCAGGGTGAACGCTTCAAACAGGTTGGCCGAGAACTCGGCGGTCTGTTTGGTTTGTGCCAGCAGCTCCATCAGGCCGATCAGCGAGGCCACCGAGGAGTTCTTGAATACGTTCAGAAACTCTGAGGTAAGCGGCGGAATGATGATTCGGTACGCTTGCGGCAGCAGCACGTTCCAGTAGATCTGCGGCAGGCTGAAGCCCATGGCGCGGGCGGCGGCTTCCTGACCACGCGGCAGCGCCTGGATACCGGTGCGCACTTGCTCACAGACACGTGCAGCAGTGAACAGGCCCAGGCAGATGACCACGCTGATCAGTGCCGAGGTAGTGGGGTTGAGGTCCTGTTTGAACCATTCCTGCAGGCCTTCAGGCAGCAGGTCGGGCACCAGGAAGTACCAGATGAACAGCTGCACCAGCAGCGGTACGTTACGAAACAGTTCCACGTAGCACGTGGCAATACCCGATACCAGACGGTTCGGGACAGTACGCATAACGCCGAGGACCGAACCCAGCAGCAATGCGATGATCCAGGCGGCAATGGCAATGGCGATGGTCCAGCCTAGACCGGTGATGTACCAGTCCAGATAGGTTTCGCTACCCACGCCGGTGGACTTGAAGAATACGCCCCAGTCCCAGTTGTAATTCATCGGGATCTCCCCTCAGATCAGTTGTTTCACGGGCACCTTCGAGCATCCGAGGGCGCAGGGCACCCTCGGATGAAAGGTTAGACACTAACTAGCTGGGGATCAGGACTTCTTTTCGTCTGCAGCTTTGTCGGTAGGATTGGCGATCAGCGCCTTGAGCTCGTCGCTCATCGGGAATTGCAGGTTCAGGCCCTTTGGCGGGACCGGCTGGTTGAACCACTTGTCGTAGATCTTGTTGATCTCGCCCGATTTGTAGAGGCCGACGATGGCCTTGTCGACTGCAGCCTTGAACGGTGCGTCATCCTTGCGGACCATGCAGCCGTAGATTTCGTAGGACTGTGGGGTGCCGACGATGGCCCAGCCTTTCGGGTTCTTGGCCTTGGCCATTTCACCGGCGAGCAGCGCGTCGTCCATCATGAAGGCCACGGCGCGGCCGGATTCAAGCATCTGGAACGACTCGCCATGGTCTTTGGCCGAGATGACGTTCATCTTCATCTGCTTATCGGCGTTCATCGACTTGAGGATGCGCTCGGAGGTGGTACCGGCGGTGGTCACCACGTTCTTGCCAGCCAGGTCCGGGAAATCCTTGTACTTGGCGTTTTCAGGCTTGCCGTCTTCGGCTTTGGTCAGCAGGCGGGTGCCCACTTCAAAGATACCGACCGAGAAGGCTACCTGCTGCTGACGCTCGACGTTGTTGGTGGTCGAACCACACTCGACGTCAACGGTGCCGTTCTGCACCAGCGGGATGCGGGTCTGGGAGGTGACGAGGTTGTATTTGACCTTCAGGTCTGGCTTGTTCAGGTCCTTTTTCAGGGCCTCGACGATTGCCAGCTGGATGTCGTGGGAGTAACCGACGGGTTTGCCCGAAGCGTCGGCGATGTAGGAGAACGGGATAGAGGCGTCGCGGTGCCCCAGGGTAATGGTGCCCGATTCGTTGATCTTTTTCAGGGTGCCAGTCAGCTCTGCGGCGGTGACTGGCATGCTGATCAAAGCGGCCGTGATGGCTGCGCCCAACAGGTGGGGAACAATACGCATCAAAATTTCCTCGACGTTGTTTTTTTTATGGAGCCGTTGGCGGGCTCTTTCGTTCAGCGAACACTGCAATGAAGCGGTTTGCGCATTCGGGTACTGAGTGTAGAGCATGACTCGTGCCAAGCCCTGACTTCGATCATAACCCCCCGGAAATACTGGGGATTAAAGTTTTTTGACGATTGATTGTTGAATATCGGTGTCCGGCATCCCGAATTCGTGTGTTTTTATTGTTCGGAAATCCGAATGATGGGCAGGTCAAGCTGGTGTCAGGTCGGGTTAGGGTGGGTGGTAATGGGGTAGCGCCATGGCACGAAGCAGAGGTGATCTTCTGGCTTTTTTCTGCCTGGAGGGCATTTCATGTCAACAATTCCTATCCCCTTCGACTCGATCGATGCACTGATCGCTCAGCAGTTGCCGGGCTGGCTGACGGCGGCCCAGGTCGATCACTTGCGGGCATTACAGCGTGCGATGAGGAGGCAGCAGGCCAACGCCCAGCAGCTGCGCGAGTTGCTGGATGCTATCCCTGCGCTGGACGCATACGCCGCGCCATTGCTTGTAAACGCATTGACTCAGGAAGGGCTCGTCGATGCTGATGTGCGCGGGGGCCAGGTTCATATCGAGCAAGAAGTGACCTTGCCCACGGCGGCGCCAAACCTACCGCCGCCCCGTTACACCTTCACCTCGAGGCAAAGCTTGTTGGCCGCGGCATTGCACAACTATAGCGAGGAGGAAACCCGAACGTCGTCACTGCGTCGTGCGCAACTGCTGGATGCCGACGGCCAGTCGCTGGCGCTCGGCTTCGGGGCGTTTGCCCGGTTGTGCAGACGTCTGGACCTTGGTGGGCGCTATCAAACCGTGCTGCAGACGTGTCTGCGGCCGCAGGACATGTCTGCCAGGCAAGCCATCGACGGTTTGTTCGAGGAAAGTCAGCGTTCGCAGTTGGAGGTCGCGGTGCGTATCGCCAAGCTCAAAGGCGAGCTCGACGAGCGCAGCTACTTGCTTATGCTTGCGGTGTTTTCGCCAGCACCCATTGTGCCGCCGATTCCCGGGGGGCTGACACCTCGTCAGCTGTTTCTGCTGGGCAAACGCATTCATGGTGTGGTGGCAATGGAAATGCGCCTGGCGAAAGACGCTGCGCTGGAGTCGGTCATTGTCTGGATTCCGGATGATCCCCAACTGCCGGTGGCCTGCTATGGCTCTTGGGATGCTGTGTATCAAGCGCTCGCCAGCCGCTTGCGCAACGCCTCCTACCGGACTTTCTTCTCACGGTTTATCAGTCAGCGGGATCGCTCTGCCTTCACCGATAGGCTCGCCAACCTGATGCGCTCAGCCACGGCAGGTGAGCCGCCGGAGCTTGATGGCCGGAACTTTGCTCTCCATACATCACTTTTCGTCCATTTGCGTACCTTGCACATCGACAAGCAATTGGACGATGCCAGGGTTCTGGCGGTGCCCACCGATGATGAGGACAAGTCCTCAAGACGTGAGCGACTAGAGGGGTATCAACGTGCCGGGCTGGACTTGCTGAACTTGATCGGGCTGTTTGTTCCGGTTCTGGGCGAAGTCATGTTGACAGTGGCGGCGGTTCAGCTTGCCGATGAGGTGTATGAAGGTTACCAGGACTGGCAACTGGGAGACCGCCAGGCGGCCTTGGATCACTTGTTTGGGGTCGCGCAGAGCTTGGCGGTAGGGGTAGTGGTTGGCAAGGTAAGCGAGCAGGCCTTCCACCTCACCCAGCGTGTGCCTTTTGTCGATGGTCTGGTGCCGCTGCGTACCGATGCGGGCCGGCTCAAGCTGTGCAGTGACGAGCTACGCGCTTACCAGGTGACAGACCGGGAAACACCCTTGGGCAGCCCGGTTCGTTACGCCGATCACTGGCGCTTGCGCCTGCATGAGGGGGCTTATCAAGTATTGCAAGACCCCGCTACGGGGAACTGGCGGATTCGCCATCCATACCGTGCCGATCATGCGCCTGTGGTAGAGCACAATGGCAGTGGTGGCTGGCAGCACGAACTGGAGCAACCACAGTATTGGCAGGGCGCAGGACACCTGGTGCGGCGTCTGGGCAGTCGCTTGGCTGAGGTGTCAGATGCCGTGGCCCAGGCCTTGCTCGAAATCACAGGTTTCGATCAGGCCCAGCTGCGGCAACTGCATCTGGAGAACGCTGGCGCACCTGCACGGTTGCTCGATGCAGTGGAGCGCTTTGAATTGAACATGCACTACCCGGCGTTGCGAGGCGAGGCATTCGAGGAGCAGATGAAGCTGCGGCAGGCAATGCCAGACGCAGCGCAAGGCCTTTTGATACGGGATTTTCCTGGTTTGTCGGTGCGTGGCGCGCGGGAAATTGTTGAGCAGGCAAGTGGTGCGCAGGTTGACGGCATGCTTGCCAGCAGCCGGGTGCCGCTGGCGCTGGCGGAGCGGGTGCGCTGGTTTCTGCGCGATAGCCGGGTGGACAGAGCCTGCGCGGGGTTGTACCTGCCTCAAGCAGTCAACGCTGATTGCGAGCGGTTGGTGCTGGGGCTGATCGATCGCCTTGCACCATGGGCCGAGACCCTACGGTTAGAATTGCGAGAGAGGGCGCCGGATGGACCACTGCTGGCTGGGCGCGGTG
The DNA here is from genome assembly GCF_002845275.2 of Pseudomonas sp. S06B 330. NCBI lineage: Bacteria > Pseudomonadati > Pseudomonadota > Gammaproteobacteria > Pseudomonadales > Pseudomonadaceae > Pseudomonas > Pseudomonas tussilaginis. Next base: position 1,335,205 of record NZ_CP088149.1, read on the forward strand.
CTGCGCAGTCTGTTCACGTACGGCGCATTATCAAGGGGCGGCGGGGCTATCTGGCCATGGATGGGGGTAATGTTGGGCAGGCCGCACCCACGGACAGTCTGCTCAAGGCCTTGTTGCTGAGCATGGAGCCAAGGCAGAAAGTGGTGCTTGGTGATGTGCAGTTGACCGAGCTGGGGTTGAGGGACTGTCTGGTGGCTCACGTCAGCAGTAACCGTGAACAGGTTGCTGAGTTGATCGGCATGGCCCCCATCGGTCTTGGCGTGCGGCCGCCTCTGCGGTTTGCCGACGGGCGCCTGGGCTACCCGCTCAGTGGTCGTGGCCAGGGCAGTCGGCAAGCGACCAGGCGAGGTATCCAGCAGATCTATCCCACGCTTAGCGACGACCAGTTAAATGCCTACCTGCTGAACGTGCTAGGCAGAGGAGAAAGCTTGTGGGGCCACTACCATGAGCTTCAAGACCAGCTGGCTCGCCTGCGCCAAGCCTTGCACGCCTGGCAGAGTGAATGGCGCAACCCCCTCGATGCGCTCAGGCGCAGAAGGGTTGCCACAGGATTGCGTCGCTGCTGGCGCCGTAAGCTCGTCGGCTTTGACGATGAGTACATGCTGACGATCGAGGGTGAGCGTGTGGGTAGCCTGCCATCGTTGCCACCGGGGGTGACATTCAGTCATGTACGTCGTCTGGTATTGCGCGACATGGACCTGAGCAGCCTCGCGGAAGATTTTCTGCCGCGCTTCGATCGGCTGATCGAACTGGACCTAAGTAACAATCAACTCACTGCCATTCCGGCAGGCATCGAACAACTGACTCAGCTCAGGCAGTTGCATCTCTCTCACAATCAGATCGCCATGGATGGGCAAGGCGATCGGCGTCTCGGTGCGCTGACGCGCCTGGAAACACTCGATCTGAGCCACAACCCCCTTGGGCGGGTGCCGGCGCTGGAGGACAACAGGAGTTTGCGACGGTTGCTGCTGCGTGCGGCAAACCTTGAGCATCTGTCATCCTCTGGTCGGGAACTGCCCTGGCGCGCTTACATCGACCTTCGGGACAATCGCATTCGCCAACTGCGGGGTGAGCTGCAATATCTGCGACAACGCGCTCAACGAATGAGTCTGCACGACAACCCATTGGATTCGCTGAGCGAAACGTTGCTGGATCAAGCGGCCAGCGTATCTGAACCAGGCGCCAGAGGGGGTGCCTCTGCTCGCCATTATGCGGTCGATACCGCAGTTCGCGATCTCTGGCTCGGCGATGAGCAAGGCGCGCTGCGCGAACAACATCGAGCGCTGTGGGATAGGCTGCACCAAGAGCCTGGGTCGGCAGATCTGTTGCGTTTTCTCGCGGACTTTTCTCGCCTCGAGGAGTTCGAGGATTACCCGCAGGGCTATCGCAGACGTGTCTGGACGATGCTAAGAGCCTGTGAGCAGCATGAAGCCCTGCGTTTGCGTCTATTTCGCGAAGCAGGTGGACCGCGAACCTGTGAAGATCGCCTGCTGCTGATCTTCAGTCAGCTGGAAATCAGTGTCCTGGCTGAGATCGCTATGTTCGCAGGCCCGGTGAATCAGGTGGAAGCGCGTTTGCTTCGGCTGGGGCGCTCATTGTTTCGCCTGGATGAAGTCGACCGAATAGCCGCCCTGCATACACTCAGGTTACGCGAGGGGGCGGAGCCAGAAGTGGATGAGATAGAGCTGCGCCTTGCCTATCGGACAAGGCTTGCGTCAGCACTTGATTTGCCCGCACAGCCTGAGGAAATGTACTACGAGGATCATGCGTCAATAACGACCAGCGATGTGCGAAGGGCCGAAGCGGCAGTCATGCGTGCCGAGACCCCGGAGGCCTTGATTGCTTCACTGGCGCAGCGTCCGTTCTGGGAAACGTATATGCGTGAACGTCACGCGCAACGCTTTGAGGCGCTGGTTGCGCCTTTTCATGAGCGTTTGGCGCAGTACTTGGACGAGGTCGAAAGCTCAGGCGAACGGGTCTATATGGAGCGAAGTAATACATTGATGGCGGAACTGGCGACTGCCGAGCATGAATTGCTGCTCAGTTTGACCAGGGAAGCGGATGAGCGCAGTCGTACGTAATTAGCGTTCGGCTGGACGGGCAGGTGAATGCTGGCAATCACCTGCCCGTCCGCGGTCAATCACTCAGGCGGCGCGAACCCGGGCACGGTTCACTTCGACCTGTTGCAGGTAGTCACGCAGCACCTGCTGCTCTGCTTGGCTGGTGAACAAGCCGAGCTTGGTGCGGCGCCAGAGAATATCGTCGGCGTCAGTCGCCCATTCCTCGCTGCACAGATAATCTACCTCGCGGGTGAACAGGCCACCGCCAATAGTCTGGCCCAGGTCGTCCGGACCCTCCACACCTTCAAGCAGACGCCATACGCGGCTACCGTAGGTCAGTGCCCAGCGCTTGGCGATTTCCGCCGGTAGCCAGCCGCAGCGGGCCAGGATGGCATCGGCCAGCGCGTACGGGGTGGTCATGTCTTCGCCACCTGGCAGCGTTGCACTGGCTGTCCAGCTGCCGCGCATCTGGGTGAAGAAGGGCGCAAGCTGGGTCATTGCCGACTCAGCCAGCTTGCGGTAAGTGGTCAATTTGCCACCGAATACTGACAGCAACGGCGCTTCGCCTTTGCTGGCAGAGAGCGCCAGGGTGTAGTCGCGGGTCACTGCCGACGGGTTGTCGGATTCGTCGTTGCACAGCGGGCGTACACCCGCGTAAGTGTGCAGGATATCGGCACGGCTGAGCGGGTGATTGAAGTGTTCGTTGACCACGTTGAGCAAATAATCGGTTTCGCTTTCAGTGATCGCGACCTTGGCCGGGTCACCGGTGTATTCGCGGTCAGTGGTGCCGATCAGGGTGAAGCGTTCCAGGTACGGAATGGCGAAGACTATGCGCTGGTCTTCGTTCTGCAGGATGTAGGCATGCTCGCCGTCATACAGTCTTGGCACGATCAGGTGGCTGCCTTGGATCAGCCGAATGCCGTAAGGCGCGTCGAGCTTGAGGTCATCTTCAATGAACTTGGCCACCCATGGGCCGGCCGCATTGACCAGGGCGCGGGCACGGATTGACTGCTGGCTGCCGTCGGCATGTTCCAGCTGCACATTCCAGACACCGTCGATGCGCCAGGCGCTGACGCAACGGGTGCGGGTACGAATGTCTGCGCCTTTCTCGCGAGCGGCCATCGCGTTGAGCACCACCAGGCGGGCGTCATCCACTGCACAGTCGGCGTATTCGAAGCCGCGGGTGATGTTCGCTTTGAGCGGGTTACCCGGGCCGAAGCGCAGGCTGCGCGAGGCGCCGAGCTTTTCACGCTTGCCCAGGTGATCGTACAGAAACAGTCCAGCACGAATCATCCAGGCCGGGCGTAGGTGCGGGCGGTGCGGCAGGACGAAGCGCATTGGCTTGACGATATGCGGAGCCTTGGCCAGCAATACTTCCCGCTCGGCTAGCGCTTCACGCACCAGACGGAACTCGTAGTGCTCAAGGTAGCGCAGGCCGCCGTGGATCAACTTGCTGCTGGCCGAAGAGGTGTGGCTGGCCAGGTCGTCTTTTTCGCAAAGAAACACCGACAGGCCGCGTCCAGCCGCGTCGGCGGCAATACCCACGCCGTTGATGCCACCGCCGATTACGGCGAGGTCATAGAGATCGGCAAGGGCGGGCGATGACAAGCTGGATTGCGGCACGGGTGGCTTCCTCAAGGACTTTCTAACATCGAATTTGAACATTGATGTTCATTTTCGAAAATACTAGCGCAACAGAATGCTGCCTGCCAGTCGCTTTCCATAGAAAATACTGATCGGATGACAATTAAATGAAAAATAACGAACATTTACGCTGCCACCGTTGCGGTGGCAGCGGCTGCACCCTCAGACCACTTCCAGACGAATCTTGAACTGGTTGAGCAGTTGGGCAAGGGCCGGTACGGGGGCTTGATCGGTGACCAGGCAATCGATCAGGCTGATCGAGCCCAGGCGCACCATGGCGTTACGGCCGAACTTGCTGGAATCGGCGGCGAGAATCACTTGTCGGGCGTTGGCGATGATAGCCTGGGAAACCCGGACCTCCTGATAATCGAAGTCCAGCAGGCTACCGTCTTCGTCAATACCACTGATACCGACCAGCGCGAAGTCAACCTTGAATTGGTTGATGAAGTCGACACTGGCCTGACCCACCACCCCACCGTCGCGGCGCACATTGCCCCCGGCCAACAGCACCTCGAAGTCATCCTTGGCACTGAGGATCGAGGCCACATGCAGGTTATTGGTGATGATCTTCAGGTGGCTGTGATTGAGCAAGGCGCGGGCGATGGATTCGGTGGTGGTGCCGATGTTGATAAACAGCGAGGCGTGGTCAGGGATCTGCGCGGCGATGGTCTCGGCAATACGCTGCTTTTCGTCGCGCATCTGATCAGCGCGCATGGCGTAGGCGGTGTTCTCGATACTGGAATCGTAGGCGGCACCGCCGTGATAGCGGCGCAGCAGATTGACCTCTGCCAGCTGATTGATATCGCGGCGGATGGTTTGCGGGGTGACAACGAAAATCTGCGCCATTTCTTCGATACTGACGTAGCCGCGTTCACGGACCAGTTCGAGGATTTGTTGTTGGCGGGGAGGCAGGTTCATGGGCGGTCCTTTTGGGCTGCCGGGCAAATTGCGCCATGAAAGCAGCTCAAGCCCCAAGCTGCAAGCCACAAGATCATTCGCCCCGCGCCCTTGCAGCTTGCAGCTTATCGCTTGTAGCTACCGCCTACTCCTCGTGCGGTTCCCAATCGCGGGTGCGGTCCACCGCTTTCAACCAGCCGGCATACAGCTTCTCTTTGGCTGCTTCATCGAGCTGCGGGCTGAATTCGCGCTCGATGATCGCCTTGCCGCGCAGCTCATCCAGGCCGCTCCAGAAACCGCACGCCAGGCCGGCCAGGTAGGCGGCGCCAAGGGCGGTGGTCTCGCGCATTTGCGGACGCTCGACACAAGTACCGAGAATGTCGGCCTGGAACTGCATGAGGAAATTGTTGGCCACTGCGCCACCGTCTACGCGCAGCTCGCTCAGGCGTTGGCCGCAGTCCTGCTGCATGGCGTCGAGGACATCACGGGTCTGGTAGGCAATAGACTCCAGGGCAGCACGGATGATGTGATCGACCTTGACCCCACGGGTCAGGCCAAACAGAGCGCCGCGGGCATAGGGATCCCAATACGGTGCGCCCAGGCCGGTGAAGGCGGGCACCAGGTAAACACCATTGCTGTCCTTGACCTTGCTGGCGAAATATTCGGTGTCATGGGCGTCGTTGACGATTTTCAGTTCGTCGCGCAGCCACTGCACGGTAGAACCACCGTTGAATACTGCACCTTCCAGGGCATAGGCCACTTCGCCGCGTGGGCCGCAGGCGATGGTGGTGAGCAGACCGTGGGACGATTTCACCGCTTTGTCACCGGTGTTCATCAGCAGGAAGCAACCGGTGCCATAGGTGTTCTTGGCCTGGCCCGGCTCCACGCACATTTGCCCGAACAGGGCTGCTTGCTGGTCACCCGCGATACCCGCAATGGCGATGCCGCTCTTGCTGTAGCCGTAGACTTCAGAGGAACTACGCACTTCGGGGAGCATCTGCCGCGGGATGTTCAGCACCTGGAGCATCTTCTCGTCCCACTGCAGTGTGTGGATGTTGAAGAGCATGGTGCGCGAGGCGTTGGTGTAGTCGGTGACGTGCACCTTGCCGCCGGAGAATTTCCAGATCAGCCAGCTGTCGACGGTGCCGAACAGCAGTTCGCCACGCTCGGCGCGCTCACGGGCGCCTTCGACGTTGTCGAGGATCCACTTTAGCTTGGTGCCGGAGAAGTAAGGGTCAGTGACCAGACCGGTGGTTTCGCGGATATAGTCCTGCAGGCCGTCACGTTTGAGCTGCTCACAGATCTCGGTGCTGCGTCGGCACTGCCAGACGATGGCGTTGTACACCGGGCGCCCGGTTTCCTTGTCCCAGACCACTGTGGTTTCACGCTGGTTGGTGATACCGATGGCCGCCACTTGGTCATGACTCAGGCCAGCCTGGGCAAGCGCTTCGACCATGGTCGCGCTCTGGGTGGCGAAGATTTCCATCGGGTCATGTTCGACCCAGCCGGCTTGCGGGTAGTGCTGAGCGAACTCACGCTGCGAGGTGCCTACCACGTTGGCATCGCGGTCGAAAATGATGGCCCGAGAACTGGTCGTGCCCTGGTCCAGGGCAATGATGTAGTTCTTGTTCTGGGTGTCTGTCATGTCGTTGGCCTTGCACTAAATAGGGTAGAGGTCAGGGCAGGGCGAGCGTGGCTCGCCGCGGCAGGCATCAGGATGCCTGGGTCTTGCCCTGAGGGTTGGCGTCGGTCTGCGCGCTCTCGCTCTCGGCAACCGGTAGGTTGCGGGCGATCACGCCGCGGTACAGGGCGGCCCCAAGGCTCGCTCCTATGATCGGCGCAAATATGGGAATCAGGAAATAGGGAATGTCACGACCACCCGTTAAGGCGACATCGCCCCAGCCAGCAAAGAATGTCATCAGCTTAGGGCCAAAATCACGGGCCGGGTTCATCGCAAAGCCGGTCAAGGGCCCCATGGCGCTACCAATGACGGCGATCAGCAGGCCAATCAGCAGCGGCGCCATGGCGCCCCGTGGCAGGCCGTTGTTGTCGTCGCCCAAGGCCATGATCACCGCCATGAGGATGGCGGTGATGATGACTTCAACCAGGAATGCCTGACCGGTGGACAGTGCCGGATGTGGGTAGGTGGAGAACACCGAAGCCAGCTCCAGGCTGGCCTGGCTGCCGCGAATCATTTCATGGGCCTGTTCGTAATCGAAGAACAGATTGCTGTAGAGCGTGTAGACCAGCGCAGCACCACAGAAGGCGCCGGCGATTTGCGCGACGATGTAGAACGGCAGTTTGTGCCTCTGGAAACCGGCGAATAGCCACAAGGCAATGCTCACCGCAGGATTCAGGTGAGCACCGGATACGCCGGCGGTCAGGTAAATCGCCATGCTCACGCCGACGCCCCAGATGATGCTGATTTCCCACAGGCCGAAGCTGGCACCCGCGACTTTGAGCGCAGCCACGCAGCCTGTGCCGAAGAAGATCAGCAGGGCAGTGCCGAAAAACTCGGCCAGGCATTGGCTGGATAATGTTGGTTGTCGCACAGCTGTCGTCATTCGTTAACCTCGGTTCTTGTTGTTGTGAGGCGCTGTGAGCGCTCGACAAAAACCCGACAGAAATCCCCATTTCGGTCAGGCAGGCGGCAAAAATGCACCTTTTCAGGGCATCGTTATATTCAGATTCGAAAAAATATAGACAAGAAACGCTTATGTCAAAGGTCGAAAGTGAACCGTCATTCACAATCTGACTATCGGCGCCGCTAATGGGCGTTGGTTGCTGCGCAGGTTTTGACCTAAAGTAGCCGGCGAACAGCTATTCACCTCTTGTTTGGAGTGCTGCATGACCCCCGCCCTGGATCTGCTGAAAAAGGTTCGCGCCGAACATCACATTCACAGTTATGAACACGATCCCAAAGCCGCCTCTTACGGGCTCGAAGCGGCTGAAAAGCTCAGTCTTGAGCCGGTGCGGGTGTTCAAGACCTTGCTGGCCAGTAGTGAGAAGGGCGAGTTGTTGGTGGCTGTGGTGCCGGTGATCGGTAGTCTCGATCTGAAGGGCTTGGCCCACGCGGCTGGGGTCAAGAAGTGTGAAATGGCCGATCCGGCGGCGGCGCAGCGTTCCACTGGTTACCTCTTGGGCGGTATTAGTCCGCTGGGGCAAAAGAAACGTCTGCGTACATTTATTGATCAGTCGGCCCAAGACTTTGAAACAATTTTCGTCAGCGCCGGGCGTCGCGGCCTGGAAGTTGAGCTGGCAGCCGCGGTGCTAGCTGAACACACCCAGGCCAAGTTCGCCGTCATTGCCCGCGGCTAACAGCCTGACCCGCTGTAGGCGCTGCCGTCAGGCTGCGATCGCCTGCGCGATCGGGCCTGAATGACCGTCGTTTCGGGCCCGATTGCCAGCAGGGCAAGCTCCCATAATGATCGCTTTCAGAGTGCCGAGCTAAACCGGCGCACACCGTTCTCCGGCACTGGCAGTTGCGCTGCAACGCTGCCCGGTACGGCAAATAGCACCAAGTGATCGGCAGCCACGTCGATGCCAACTTCGGCCCCGATCTGATGGTCGATATGGCTGGGGAAAATGGCCTCGAGCTGGCTGCCGGTAGGCAGTTGCAGGCGATAAAGCGTCGACGCGCCGAGGAAGCTCTTGCCGGTAATCAGCGCCTTGAGGGCGCTGTGTGGCGCATGAATGATATCGTCCGGACGCAACAACACATCGACCGCACTGCCTGGGGTGAAGGTATAGGCACGGTTACCACGCAGCTCACCCAATTCGGTCTGTACCGACTCCGGGCTGGTCAGTTGGCCACGGATGAAGTAGCCCTGGCCAATGAAGCTGGCCACGAATGGCGTCAGTGGTTCGTGATACAGGTTGTACGGGGTATCCCATTGTTCCAGGCGGCCTTCCTTGAACACACCGACATGATCGCTGACGGCAAAGGCTTCCTCCTGATCATGGGTGACCAGAATGGCGCTGGTGCCACGGCTCTTGAGAATGTCACGGACTTCATGACTGAGGCGCCGACGCAGCTCCACGTCGAGGTTGGAGAAGGGCTCGTCGAGCAGCAGCAACTGCGGTTCGGGCGCCAGTGCGCGGGCCAGGGCCACACGTTGCTGCTGGCCACCGGAGAGCTCGTGCGGGTAACGTTTGCCAAGCCCGCCAAGTTTGACCAGTTCGAGCATCTCTGCCACGACCTGTTGTTGCTGTGGATGCTTACCGATCCCGAAAGCAATGTTCTCGGCAACGGTCAGGTGCGGGAACAGCGCATAATCCTGGAACACCATGCCGATCCTGCGCTTCTCTGGTGCCAGCGTGAAGCCGGCTTTGGAGATGACCTCGCCCGCCAGCTGGATCTCACCCTCATGCACCGGCTCAAAGCCGGCAATGGCGCGCAGGGTGGTGGTCTTGCCGCACCCCGACGAGCCCAGCAGGCAACCGATGTCGCCGGCATTGAGGTGCAGGTTGAGGTTCTGGACGATGCGCTGCTCGCCATAGCCACAGGCGAGGTTGCGCAGGTTAAGCAGTAAAGGCTGACTCATGCGTGGTGATAGGCCGGTTCAACAAGAAATTCGAGAAGCGCCTTCTGTGCATGCAGCCGGTTTTCAGCCTGATCCCAAGCGACCGAACGTGGGTCGTCGAGCAGGTCCAGGCTGATTTCCTCGCCACGGTGGGCGGGCAGACAGTGCATGAACAGGGCATCGGGTGCTGCCAGGTCGAGCAGTTCGCGGGTTACCTGGTAAGGCGCGAACAAGGCCAGACGCCGTGCAGTTTCCTCTTCTTGGCCCATGGAAGTCCAGACATCGGTGCTGACCAGGTGTGCGCCCTGCAGCGCCTCTTTGGGTTCGCGGAAGATCTGTACACGATCACCCGCCTGGGCCAGGAACTGCGCATTCGGTTCGAATTCGGCCGGGCAGGCGATGCGTAGTTGGAAATCGAACTGGATGGCCGCTTCTATATAGCTGTTGCACATGTTGTTGCCGTCACCGATCCAGGCGACGGTCTTGCCCTGGATTGCGCCGCGATGCTCAAGGAAGGTTTGCATATCGGCGAGCAACTGGCACGGGTGCAGGTCGTCCGACAGACCATTGATCACCGGAACTCGGGAATTGGCGGCGAACTCGGTCAGGGTGCTATGGGCAAAGGTGCGGATCATCACCGCGTCGAGCATGCGCGACATGACGATGGCGCAGTCGCCGATCGGCTCGCCGCGGCCCAATTGGGTATCGCGCGGGGACAGGAAAATCGCCTGGCCGCCGAGCTGGATCATGCCGGCTTCGAACGACAGCCGGGTCCGGGTCGAGGATTTCTCGAAGATCATCCCCAGTACACGGTTTTTCAGGGGTTCGAACAGTACGCCGCGGTTACGCAGGTCCTTCAGCTCGATGCCTCGACGGATCACACTGAGCAGTTCGTCGGGTGTGAAATCCATCAGGGAGAGAAAGTGCCTAGCGCTCATGGTTGACTACCTTTTTGCAACAGACCGCAGATCAACACTACCGGTTTTCAGAAACAACGGAGCTGACCTGCGGCGAAAGCCGCACGGGGCGACGAAATAAGGGAAGACGCAATACTATAATTAAATGTCGCGTCATACCAAGTGGGCTGTTCACTGTCTGTATTGCAGGCAGTGTCGTAACCCATTGGGTGGCGGTTTTTTTTGTGTGCTACACCAAGGTTTTACACTGCCCGCTGGCGCCTTGGCAAACCCTTGGACGAATCGCTGCGCTTGATGCCGCTAGATTCACACGGCGAAACTCACTGGTCGTCAGGCAAGCTCAGGCTCATAGTCCGGTTTATCAGCAGACCCCCGGAAGAGGTGGCCATGAACAAGACCCTGCATCACCGTGCCTGTCACCTGTGCGAAGCCATCTGTGGCTTGAACATTGAAATCACCGAGGAGCCGGGTGCCGCGCCGCGTATCAGCTCGATCAAGGGTGACCCCCAGGACAGCTTCAGCCGTGGCCACATTTGCCCCAAGGCTGTGGCCCTGCAAGACATCCAGAATGACCCTGATCGCCTGCGTGCGCCGCACAAGCGCGTAGGCGACGGTTGGCAGGTGATCAGTTGGGACGAAGCCTTCGAGCTGGCTGCGCAGAAGCTTTGGGCTATCCAGCAGGCCCATGGACAGAATGCCGTGGCGGTCTATCAAGGTAACCCGAGTGTGCACAACTACGGGTTGATGACCCACAGCAACTACTTCCTAGGCCTGCTCAAGACCCGTAATCGCTTTTCAGCCACCTCGGTCGATCAGTTGCCCCAACACCTGACCAGCTACTTGATGTATGGCCACGGCCTGTTGTTACCGATTGCGGACATCGACCACACCGATTTCATGCTGATTCTGGGCGCCAACCCCCTGGCTTCCAACGGCAGCATCATGACCGTGCCAGATGTTGAGAAGCGTCTCAAGGCGATCCAGACCCGCGGCGGCAAAGTGGTGGTGGTCGATCCGCGGCGCAGTGAAACCGCAGCGATGGCTGACCAGCATGTGTTCGTGCGTCCTGGTGGAGATGCGGCGTTGCTCTGTGGCGTGCTCAATACCTTGTTTAGCGAAGGCTTGGAGCGGGCCTCGGCGTTGCCGGTTGATGGCCTGGATGAAGTGCGTGCTGCGCTTGCCCCTTTTAGCGCCGAAGCAATGGCGCCACTGTGTGGTGTTGAGGCCTTGGTTATTCGTCAGCTCGCGCGAGACTTCGCCGCGGCCGACAAGGCGGTGTGTTACGGGCGGATGGGCGTCTCGACTCAGGCGTTCGGCACCTTGTGTCATTGGCTGGTGCAACTGATCAACCTGGTCAGCGGCAATCTGGACCGGGTCGGTGGCGCGCTGTGCACCCAGCCCGCGGTGGACCTGGTTGCCAGTACGGCAGGCGGGCATTTCAATGCCTGGCAGAGTCGGGTCTCCGGCCTGCCGGAATACGGCGGTGAGTTACCCGTGGCAGCACTGGCTGAAGAAATGCTGTGCGAGGGGGAGGGGCAGGTGCGCGCACTGGTGACAGTGGCGGGTAATCCGGTGCTGTCCACGCCTAACGGGCGGCAACTGGAGCGGGCGCTGGATGGGCTTGAGTTCATGCTCAGCATGGATCTGTACATCAATGAAACCACGCGTTACGCCGACCTGATCCTGCCGTCTACTTCGGCGCTGGAGAATGATCACTACGACACCACCTTCAATCTCTTGGCGGTGCGCAACGTCAGTCGTTTCAACCGGGCGATCCTGCCCAAACCTCAAGGGGCGTTGCACGACTGGGAAATCTTTGTAGGCCTGGCCAAGGCCTTTGCCGCGCTCAGTGACAAACCGTTGAAGCCGACCTTGGCGCCGGCGCAGATGATCGATATCGGCTTGCGTCAGGGGCGTTATGGCGAGCGTTCGCCCTTCAATCTGTCGATAGATACACTCGCTCAGCACCCGCACGGAATTGACTTGGGGCCGCTACAGCCAAACCTTGCAGCGCGCCTGAAGACCGCCAACCAGCACATTCAGGCAGCACCGGTGGAAATCCTCCACGATCTGCAGCGATTTGCCAGTCAGCATCCTCCTGAGCCAGGGCAACTGCTGCTGATTGGTCGTCGCCATGTGCGCAGCAACAATTCTTGGATGCACAACTATCACCGCCTGGTGAAGGGCAAGCCGCGTCACCAATTGCTCATGCACCCGGATGATCTGGCAGGGCGGCAACTGCAGGATGGGCAACGGGTGAACGTCAGCTCGCGAGTCGGCAGCATTGAGGTTGAAGTGCAGTCCTGCAGCGACATGATGCCCGGTGTGGTCAGTCTGCCCCACGGTTTTGGTCACGCCCGCGCTGGGGTACGCATGGAGATTGCCAGCAGTCAGCCGGGCGCCAGTGCTAATGACCTGACCGATGAGCGCCACGTGGATGCGGTCTCGGGCAATGCGGCACTCAATGGTGTGCCGGTTCAGGTGGTTGCGGCCTGATATCGGCAAGGCCGAGCGTCACGCTTGGCTTTCCGATACAATGCGTCACCGTGCCGACAACCAGGTCGGAAAGTTCAGCCGCGAGGTGCTTCATGGATATCATTGAAACAATCAAAGAGCAGATTGCTAACAACACCATTCTGCTTTACATGAAAGGCTCGCCGAATGCCCCGCAGTGCGGTTTTTCGGCCAAGGCGGCGCAAGCCGTGATGGGTTGTGGCGAAAAATTCGCTTACGTGGATATCCTGCAGAATCCGGAAATTCGCGCCAATCTGCCAAAGTACGCCAACTGGCCGACCTTCCCACAACTGTGGGTGGCTGGTGAGCTGGTTGGCGGCTCCGACATCATGGCTGAGATGTTCGCCAACGGCGAACTGCAGACCCTGATCAAGGACGCTGCCGCCAAGGCTGCCGACAACGCCTGATTACGGTTTAGTCAACAAAAAGCCCCGCATTGCGGGGCTTTTTGTTGTCAGTGCAAGGGGGCTGATTATTCGCCCATCTGCGACTGCAGGTAGTTTTCCAGACCGACCTTGTCGATCAGGCTCAGCTGGGTTTCCAGCCAGTCAATGTGCTCTTCCTCGGACTCGAGGATATCTTCGAGCATCTCACGGCTGCCGAAGTCGCCAACCGTCTCGCAGTGAGCGATAGCTGCCTTGAGGTCGACCAGGCCTTTTTGCTCGATCTTCAGATCGCATTCGAGCATTTCCTTGGTGTGTTCACCAATCAGCAACTTGCCCAGATCCTGGACGTTCGGAATGCCTTCAAGAAACAAAATACGCTTGATCAGTTTGTCAGCGTGTTTCATTTCATCGATGGATTCCTTGTACTCGTGCTTGCCGAGCTTATCCAGACCCCAGTCTTCATACATGCGTGCATGCAGGAAGTATTGGTTGATTGCGACCAGCTCGTTTCCGAGGATCTTGTTGAGATGCTGGATGACGCTAACGTCGCCTTTCATGATGGGGTCCTGCCCTATAAGTGTGCCTATAAGCAAGAGTTTGAGCTTGCTAACTTCGACTGTCAAACCTAAGTTATTGAATAATAAATGAAAATTAATCGGAATAAGAATGTTTGTGTTCCGCGTTTTAACCCTAACTTGTTGAATTACAGGCATAAAAAAACCGGACACGAGGTCCGGTTCTTGGAATAGGCGGTTTTTACGCGGCAGTAAATTCTACAGGGTAGGGCAGGGCGGCTTGGCTGACCTGCAGTTCGGTCAGGGTTTCACGCACCACTTGCTTGGCCAGGCAGGCACATTTGCCACACTGGCTCGCCACGTTGGTGGCGGCTCTGACTTCCTTGTAGCTGCAGCATCCTTCATAGATCGCGTCGCGGATCTGTCCGTCGGTTACACCAACACAAAGACACACATACATAGGGCAGACCATCGCTGGTAAGGGCTCAATGCAACGAAGCTTAATGTTAATGAGAATGCTTGTCAAAGCACATTCTCCAAAGCCGCGGACTAGAGCGACCAATGGCAGATTGTCGCGCAATCGGACTGAAACTCGGCGAGCAGCGCCGGGCGGTGTATGATGGTCGGCCATTTTGATGCCGGGTCAGCGCCTGCTGGCCTGTGCAGATGATTCCACCCCATCAGGAGATATCGCATGAGCGTACTCGTTGGCAAAAATGCCCCGGACTTCACCGTTCCAGCTGTTCTGGGCAACGGCGAAATCGTCGACAGCTTTAACCTGGCTTCGGCCATCAAGGGCAAGTACGGCCTGGTGTTCTTCTACCCACTGGACTTCACCTTCGTCTGCCCGTCCGAGCTGATCGCTCTGGATCACCGCATGGCCGAATTCAAGGCGCGCAACGTTGAAGTGATCGCAGTGTCGATCGACTCGCATTTCACTCACAACGCCTGGCGCAACACCCCGATCAATGCCGGTGGCATCGGTCAGGTTCAGTACATCATGGCCGCTGACATGAAGCACGACATTGCCAAGGCCTACGACGTTGAGTCCGAAGGCGGCGTTGCTTTCCGTGGTGCGTTCCTGATCGACGACAAAGGCGTTGTCCGTTCGCAGATCGTCAACGACCTGCCACTGGGCCGCAACATGGACGAGCTGCTGCGTCTGGTTGACGCTTTGCAATTCCACGAAGAGCACGGCGAAGTCTGCCCTGCCAACTGGAAAAAAGGCGACAAGGGCATGACCGCTTCGCCTGAAGGCGTTGCTGCTTACCTGAGCGAGAACGCTGGCAAGCTGTAATAGCGAGCCATAAAAAAACCGGCCTAGATGGCCGGTTTTTTTGTACCTGAAGGAACGGTGATGCGACGACTCGACTTCAGTCGTTGAAATCCTGCCAGCCGCCCATTTCCTTCCAGCGGTTGACGATGCCACAGAACAGCTCAGCGGTCTTCTCAGTGTCGTAGCGCGCCGAGTGGGCTTCACGACCGTCGAAGTCGATGTCGGCGCTCTGGCAGGCTCGGGCCAGCACGGTCTGACCGTAAGCCAGGCCGGCCAGGGTGGCAGTGTCGAAGCTGGAGAACGGATGAAACGGGTTGCGTTTCATGTCGTGGCGCGCCACGGCAGCGTTCAGGAAGCCCAGGTCGAAGCTGCTATTGTGGCCAACCAGGATTGCCCGCTTGCAGCCATTGGCCTTCAGTGCCTTGCGCACGCCACGAAAGATATCGGTCAGGGCCGATTCTTCACTGACCGCCATGCGCAGTGGGTGGTCCAGCTTGATACCGGTGAACTCCAGGGCCGCCTGTTCGATGTTGGCGCCTTCGAATGGTTCGACGCGGAAGAAGTAGGTGTGCTCCGGGAACAGGAAACCTTTTTCGTCCATGCCGATGGTCACTGCGGCAATTTCCAGCAGCGCGTCAGTGGCGCTGTTGAACCCGCCGGTTTCTACGTCCACGACAACGGGCAAATAACCACGGAAACGCTCGGCCATTGGATGGCGTGGGCCGCCGCTTTGACCTTCCTGGTCGTCGTACAGATCTTCACTCACGCAGTTTCCTCCAGCAGGCGCCAGCGCAGTTGCTCACCGGCGCGCAGCGGGATAACGGTTTGCTCGCCAAACGGCAAGCTGCTTGGGGCGGTCCAGCTTTCGCGAACCAGGGTAATGGTCTCGGTGTTGCGTGGCAGGCCATAGAAGGCCGGGCCGTGAATGCTGGCAAAGCCTTCAAGCTTGTCCAGGGCATTGCGCTGTTCAAACGCTTCAGCGTACAGCTCGATGGCAGCGTACGCGGTGTAGCAACCGGCACAACCGCATGCGGCTTCTTTGGCGTGCTGGGCATGCGGCGCTGAGTCGGTGCCGAGGAAGAACTTGCTGCTGCCGCTGGTGGCCGCGTCCAGCAAGGCCACCTGGTGGGTGTTGCGCTTGAGGATCGGCAGGCAATAGAAGTGCGGGCGAATACCGCCGACCAGCATGTGGTTGCGGTTATACAGCAGGTGCTGGGCGGTAATGGTCGCGCCAACGTTGGCTGGGGCCTCGTTGACGAACTGCACGGCGTCGCTGGTGGTGATGTGTTCGAACACTACCTTCAGGGTCGGGAAGCGTTCGACGACACGGCGCAGGTGTTCGTCGATGAACAGCTTCTCGCGGTCGAATACGTCGATTTCGCTGCGGGTCACTTCACCGTGGACCAGTAGCGGCATGCCGACTTCGGCCATGGCTTCGAGCACCGGGAAGATTTTGTCGACGCTGGTAACGCCGGAGTCGGAGTTGGTCGTCGCACCGGCCGGATACAGCTTGGCGGCGTGCACGAAACCGGTGGCCTTCGCCGCGCGGATTTCCTCGGGTTGGGTACGGTCGGTGAGGTACAGCACCATCAACGGTTCAAAGTGGCTGCCGGTCGGGCGTGCGGCCAGGATGCGCTCGCGATAGGCGCCAGCCTCGGCGGCATTACGCACGGGCGGTACCAGGTTGGGCATGATGATTGCGCGAGCAAAGGTGCGCGCAACGTCGCCAACGGTGTGGGGCAGGACGGCGCCATCGCGAAGATGGATGTGCCAGTCATCGGGACGCAGGAGGGTCAGGCGGTCGGACATTGGGGATTCCAGGCGGGTCGAACTCAAGGTGAATGCTACCGGAAAAGCCGGGGTCGAGCACTCGCTATCAAGTTTTGCGACCGCCGACCGATAGCCTGCGGGTATACCGTGAAAATCTGTGGAGCCGCCCGTGCGCCAGCGTTATCTAGCCCTGCTCAGTGTGTTTGCTTGCCTCCCGGCGACGGCACTTACCTTCCAGACCCGTCTGGAGAATATTGAGTGGAAGGTCGAAGGTGATCAGTTCGAATGTCGACTGGTCCAGCCGATTGCCGATTTTGGCAGCGGTGAGTTCGTGCGCCGCGCCGGTGAACAGGCGACCTTTCAATTGCGTTCGAGCAGCAATGCACTGGGCAGCGGCTCAGCCACTTTGCTCGCCGCCGCAGCACCTTGGC
Source organism: Pseudomonas sp. S06B 330 (assembly GCF_002845275.2). Taxonomy (NCBI): domain Bacteria; kingdom Pseudomonadati; phylum Pseudomonadota; class Gammaproteobacteria; order Pseudomonadales; family Pseudomonadaceae; genus Pseudomonas; species Pseudomonas tussilaginis. Next base: position 1,352,138 of record NZ_CP088149.1, read on the forward strand.
AGCCAGGGCGTGGCGATATCAATCTCGGGGCGGTGCGCATGGCCCGCAATGGCGTGCTGTTCACCAGCTCTCAAGGCCAGGCCAGTCGCCTGATCAATGGGCTGCTTGATGGCCGCAGTACCGTGGTGCGTAACCATGCCGGTGAGGCTGGGCGGGCAATGGAAGTGCGCCTGCTGCCAGTGAAATTCAGCAAGGCCTACAGCGATTATCAAGTGTGCGCCGCTAAGCTGTTGCCGATGAATTACGACCAGGTCCGTCAGACGCGGGTTGGTTTTCCCGGCGGTGGTATCGACCTGGACGCTGATGCCAAGGCGCGTCTGGACGTGATCCTGGCCTTTCTCAAGGCTGATCCGACGGTCAACCACATCGAGCTCAATGGTCACTCTGACAACAGTGGCAATCGCCTGACTAACCGTGATCTGTCCCGCCGTCGCGCGCTTGCAGTCATGGAGTACCTAAAGGCCCATGGCATTGGCGAAGATCAAATCACGGTTCGCTTCCACGGCGAACGCTATCCGCTGGCCGCCAACAACTCGGCGGCGAACCGCGCCCGCAATCGTCGAGTGAATATTGAACTTGATCGCGTGACGCCGGTGCAAACACAGGTGCGCAAAGCGCCAGAAAAAGCCTCAGAACCGGCACCGGAGGCAGCTGCACAAGCCGATAACAGTCAACCGCCGGTCAAGTCCTGAGGTGCGACCGTCCGTCGCGCTCTCGACAGTTCCTGTCGCTTTGTCGTCACAAGCTGTCGCCCCACTGTAATTTTTTCAGCAAGGCCGGTAGAATCAACGGCTTTCCGTAAAACCCCGTGGAGTGATGGCATGGCGGACGTAAAAAAGGTCGTACTGGCGTATTCCGGCGGCCTTGATACTTCGGTGATTCTCAAGTGGCTGCAGGATACCTACAACTGTGAAGTAGTGACGTTCACTGCCGACCTGGGGCAGGGCGAGGAGGTCGAACCGGCCCGCGCCAAGGCTCAGGCCATGGGTGTGAAAGAGATCTACATCGACGACCTGCGCGAAGAATTCGTGCGCGACTTCGTATTCCCGATGTTCCGCGCCAACACCGTTTACGAAGGCGAGTACCTGCTGGGTACTTCCATCGCTCGTCCGCTGATCGCCAAGCGCCTGATCGAAATCGCCAATGAAACCGGCGCCGATGCCATTTCCCACGGTGCTACCGGCAAAGGTAATGACCAGGTCCGTTTCGAGCTGGGCGCCTACGCGCTCAAGCCAGGTGTCAAAGTCATCGCGCCATGGCGTGAATGGGACCTGCTCTCCCGTGAAAAGCTCATGGACTATGCCGAGAAGCACGGCATCCCGATTGAGCGCCATGGCAAGAAGAAGTCGCCCTATTCGATGGACGCCAACCTGCTGCACATCTCCTATGAAGGTGGCGTGCTGGAGGATACCTGGACCGAACACGAAGAAGACATGTGGAAGTGGACCAAGTCGCCAGAAACCGCGCCGGACGTTCCGACCTACCTGGAGCTGACCTACCGCAATGGTGACATCGTTGCGCTGGATGGCGTTGAAATGTCGCCGGCCACTGTTCTGGCGACCCTCAACCGCATTGGCGGTGAAAACGGTATCGGTCGTCTGGACATCGTTGAGAACCGCTATGTCGGCATGAAGTCTCGTGGCTGCTACGAGACCCCTGGCGGCACCATCATGCTGCGCGCTCACCGGGCAATCGAATCGATCACCCTGGACCGTGAAGTCGCTCACCTCAAAGACGAGCTGATGGTCAAGTACGCCAGCCTGATCTACACCGGTTACTGGTGGAGCCCGGAGCGTCTGATGCTGCAGCAGATGATCGACGCTTCTCAGGTCAATGTGAATGGTGTGGTTCGCCTGAAACTGTACAAGGGCAATGTGATCGTTACAGGTCGCAAGTCTGATGATTCGCTGTTTGACGCCAACATCGCGACCTTCGAGGAAGATGGTGGTGCTTACAATCAGGCTGATGCAGCAGGCTTCATCAAGCTCAATGCGCTGCGTATGCGCATTGCTGCGAACAAGGGTCGTTCGTTGATCTAACGGCACCTTGAACAAAAACCCCGGCTTAGTCCGGGGTTTTTTTATTTATCGATCAGTTGGGTCGCCAGGGTGGTCTGAGTGCCGGTTTCCAGGTTATGCAGTATCCAGGTGCTGCACAACGGCTGGGTCTGATTCAGCGCTTGCAGGACAAAGTGTTCGAGCACTTTGTTAGCGCTGGCGCCACTCATGGTGATGGTTACGCGGGTCTGGGCGTATTGCAATGATGTGCCTGGCTTCTGAACGGATCTAATACCGTTGCCCATCGAGGTATTGATAACTTCGTTACAATTTTCATCTTCCACCGGTGCCGATAGTATTTCACTTACCGATGTTTCCGGTTTGGTGGCGGGCTGTTGGGGCGCCTGGGCAATGGTGGGCGTTGTAGGTTCAACAGCAGAAGGTGAATACAAGGACTTGTAATTAAAGTTGAGCGTGAGGAAAAACAAGACAGTGAGGAAAAACGGAAAGCCAACCAGAAACCATGTGTAAGTGTTCTGGCTATCCTCACTTAGAAAGGGCAACGAAGCCAGGGCGGAGGCTTCGATAATTCCGGCGAATATCGCAATGATGGTCAATGGGCTTTTGGGCTCTGGATTACTCATCGCCGTGTCCTCGCCTTTGGTTCCAGTCAGGTGATAGTTAGCCGAGATATCCGGCCCACTTGGCAGTGGGTGAGGTTTCTGCTGAGAGAACTTATTACCCTTTATCTTCCATAGGCTAATGCACTGCCGGTACTTGTAGAGTCGCAATATAGGACTTTTCCTTCAAGAATTAAGGCGCATGTGGCTGGGTTGCGGGAGGGGTCTGGTGTTATTTTAATTTTGCAGAAGGAATCTCTTTAATCCTAGAGATGCTGTTTTGGTCGTGAGTGTGCGGGTTAAGCATTATCTTGTAGGACTATTCCTTTGTGTGTGTAGGTTTTATCTTTGTGTGCATTTGCTCGCGGGTGCTGCAATACAATATGTCGTTTGACTAGGCTATTGTGCGGGCTCAAAAAAAATCGAACAGCGAACAATTGGATCTGCCCATGAATAAAGTGCTGATCGTGGATGATCATCCGGTCATTCGCCTGGCTGTACGTATGCTGATGGAACGGCATGGTTATGAAGTCATCGCGGAGACGGATAATGGCGTGGACGCGTTACAACTGGCACGAGAGCATGATCCGGATATCGTCATTCTGGATATCGGCATCCCTAAGCTCGACGGCCTCGAGGTCATAGCCCGGGTCACGTCCACTTGCCCGGCTAGCAAGGTGCTGGTCTTGACCTCGCAGGCGCCGGGGCATTTCTCCATGCGTTGTATGCAGGCGGGGGCGGCGGGGTACGTGTGCAAGCAGCAGGATCTCACCGAGCTGCTCAGTGCAATCAAGGCAGTGTTGTCCGGCTACAGCTATTTCCCCAATCAAGCACTGCACTCGGTGCGCACCAACATGGGGGGCGCCAGTGAGGCTGATATGGTCGAACGCCTGTCGGGGCGGGAGATGATGGTGCTGCAGCAGCTGGCACGAGGCAAGACCAACAAGGAAATTGCAGATGGCATGTTTCTGAGCAACAAGACGGTCAGTACCTACAAAACCCGTTTGCTACTCAAGCTCAACGCACGCTCGTTGGTTGACCTTATCGAGCTGGCGCAACGCAACGGTCTGGCTTGATCAATCCAGAAGCAACAAAGCCTCCATGGGGAGGCTTTGTTCGCGGGGCGGTTTGACCAACATGACACTGTCTGGTGGTGCGATATTCAGATATCAGAGGTCGAAATCGTAATCGGCCAACTGTTTTTGCAAGCGCCGCTCTTCCAGCAGGTTATCAATGGTGCGGCGTTTGCTCAGGTTGGTCTTCGCGGTTTCAACAGTGGGCTCCACATCGTCTGACTCAACAGGAGAGAATTCTTCGTCTACGTCCAGGTCTTCTTTAACGGTGCTCATATGTCACTCCCAGCCAAGAGGCCATTGGCGCACCTTATAGCGAGAATTCTTGACCGGGTAAAAAAGATTTTTTCAATCGAGAGAATGCATTTCTCACTATTGCCTCAATCGTCGGAGGTTTTCTGCTTGTAATCGCACAGGTCTTCGATCCGGCAACTTCCGCAGCGGGGTTTGCGGGCCAGGCATACATAGCGTCCGTGCAGGATCAACCAGTGGTGAGCATCGAGCAGGTAAGGCTTGGGGACGAACTTCATCAATGCCTTCTCAACCTCTAGCACGGTCTTGCCCGGGGCAATGCCAGTACGGTTGCTGACGCGGAAGATGTGCGTGTCCACCGCCATTGTCAGTTGCCGGAAGGCTGTATTGAGGACCACGTTAGCAGTCTTGCGGCCGACGCCGGGCAATGCCTCGAGGGCTTCACGGGTTTGCGGCACCTGGCTGTCATGCTGCTCGATCAGCAGGCGGCAGGTTTCGATGACATTACGTGCTTTGCTGTTGTACAAGCCAATGGTCTTGATGTATTGCGACAGGCCATCGACGCCCAGGGCATAAATCGTCTCGGGGGTATTGGCCACCGGATACAGCTTGGCAGTCGCTTTGTTCACGCTGACATCAGTGGCCTGGGCCGAAAGAATGACCGCAATCAGCAACTCGAAGGGTGAGGTATAAGCCAGTTCGGTCTTTGGCTCAGGGTTGTCTTCGTGCAGCCTGCGAAATATTTCCAGGCGTTTAGCAGCATTCATGGGGTCAACGCTTTCCTTGACGACGTGGAGGGGCTCGCCGTAGGCAAGCCCAGTTGTACAGGGCCAGCAACAAGCCCATCAGAAAAAAAGCCCCGGGTAGCAAGGCCGCCAGACGCAATCCCGTCCAACCCGCGAGTAGTTCGCGACACATTCCCAGGCTTAGGCACAAGACAGCGAAGCCGACCAGCAATCGGGTTGTATTGCGCCAACTTCGGCTTTCACCTTGAGCGTATTCGAACACCAGGCATTGTACGGCGATCAACGCCGGATAGGGGCTCAGCGCCTGATACAGGGGCAGGGCCCAGGCGCGCAAGCTTAGTTCCAGGCAAGTGACCAGTGCCGCAGCGAGCAGGACGCTGGCGAACATTCTGTGGCGCGCAGTAAGCCAGTGCTGTAGCGGCCTCATTAGCAGTTGATGCAGGGCGATTATCAACACACTCAATGCAGCAATCGCAGACGCATTGACCAGCGTTTGGGTGGCGCCCAGCAGGGGCGCCAGGCTCACTGCCGTCAGCCATTGCTTAGTCATTGCTGGCGCCCTCCAGTAAACGCTGGCGGTGTTCGTCGAAGTAGCGCAGGGCGTCATGCACAGCATGGATCACGGCGCGTGAGGTCACCGTTGCGCCAGCCAGTTGATCGAACTGGCCGTTGTCACGCTTGAGCGCCCAGGCAGTATCGGCGGTGTTTTCCCGGCTGGCACCGATGAATCCGTGCAGCCACGCGTTGCCCGGTTCGACCAGTTTGGCGCCCAAGCCTGGAGTTTCCTGCTGTCGTAGAACCTTGGTGCCGAGCAAACGGCCTTGTGGGTCGATGGCGATCAGCAGTTCGAGTGCGCCACCGTAACCTTGGAGCTGGCTGTGCAGCACCACTGCACTGGGCTGGCCAGCCAGCGTGGCGCGATAGCCTGCCAGCAGTTGGCTGTGGGCGAGAGTAGGGTTGTCCAGCGCCACAGGGGTCTGCAACGGTTGATTGTCGTAAGTCTGTTTTGCCAGAACACTCAGCCATGTCTGCGCCTTGAGCTGCTGCTGTGCACGGGCGATATCCTTGGCGCTGAAGTGCTGCCAGATCACGCTGCTGCCCAGGCTCAGCACTGCTATAAGCAACAACGGCACAGCACTGCGCATCGATACGCGGTTCATGATGGCAGCCCCTGGCGTCGCTCGGCCCAACGCTCCAACGCCGGTACGCAGAGGTTCATCAACAGCACGGCGAACGCGGTGCCATCGGGGTAGCTGCCCCAGGTGCGAATCAGGTAAATCAACAGGCCTATGCCGATGCCAAACACTAGTCTGGCCTGAGGTGACTTGGGGCCGGAAACCGGTTCTGTGGCAATAAAGAAGGCAGCCAGCATGGTCGAACCACTGAACAAATGCAGCAGCGGCGAGCCATTGGAGTCCGAGCCGGAGCCATTCCAGAACAACAGGCTGAGCACGAACAGGCTGGCCAGCAAGCCGACCGGAGCGTGCCAGCTGAACACTTTGCGCTGTAACAGCAGCAAGCCGCCCAGCAGGAATGCGAGGTTGACCCATTCGCTTTCTTTGCCACCCCAATGGCCAAAGCCAGGATGACTGCGGAACAGTTCATCTACGGTCAAGCTGCGGTTGTTGCGCAAGCCATCGAGGAGAGTGGCTTGGGCCCAGGCGTCAGGTTGCTCGCTGCTGCTCCAGCCGAATACATGTTGCAGGCTGGTGCCCAGGTCCAGTAGCTGTGCGCCGGGCCACTGCGTCATGTGTTGGGCAAAGGCTAGCAACACCACGGCATAACCGAGCATGGCTGGGTTGAATGGGTTTTTCCCGACACCGCCATAAAGGTGCTTGCCAAGGCCAATGGCGCTCGTCGTAGCGATAACTGGCAACCACCAGGGCGCGTAGGCCGGCAGGGCAACGGCAAGCAGGGTGGCGCTGACCAGAGCGCTGCCGTCGTTGAGCGAAGGCAGTACAGGTCGTTGCTGCAGCTTAAGCAACAAGGCTTCGCTGGCCAGGGCGGTGCCTGTACACAGCAGTAGATTGAACAGAAAACCCCAGCCATGTTGCCATAGTAGTGCCAGCACCCCTGGCAGGCACGCCAGCAGCACCAGCAGCATCGTGCTGCGCAGGCGCTCGCTGTGATCAGTGGCTGGCATGAGCGGGGGCCGGTTGCAGGGCCAGCAATTGTGCCTGAGCCTGTTCGGCCTCCTGCTCCAGTTCAGCCAACTGTGCCCGTTGGGCATCGTTCGGAGCCTCACCAAAGGCACTGCGGGCCTTTTGCAATTGGGCCCGGCTCATGGCGGCGGCAATCTTGGCCTTTTTCAGTGCGGCATCGGCAGCGGCTGCTTTTTGCGCCTTGACCCGCTCGATGGCCGCTTTGATCGGGTCATCACTGGCAATGGTCTGATCGACGCTGTTGCTGCTGGCGGCACGTTGACTGCGGGCGGCACGTTCGGCTTGCTTGCGCGCCTCCTCGCGCTGCAGGCGGCTGTTACGCAGTTCAAAGCGCCGACGCGCCTGGTTGCGTTTGTTGCTGCGTGCGGCCAGCGTGTGCTCGTCTTCGGCCAGGCCACCGACAATGGCCACGATAGGGCTGTTTGCGCTGAGTGGCAGCAGGTCGATGCAGTCTACCGGACAAGGCGCCACACACAGGTCGCAGCCGGTGCATTCAGCGCTGATAACGGTGTGCATCAATTTCGCCGCGCCGACAATCGCATCCACCGGGCAGGCCTGGATGCATTTGGTGCAACCGATGCATTCGGCTTCGCGAATATAAGCGACTTGGGGCGGGGCGGTGCCGCGCTCGGAATCCAGGGCAATGACCGGAACCTGCAGCAGCTTGGCCAGGGCAGCGATGGTTTCGCTGCCTCCTGGTGGACATTTGTTGATCGCTTCGCCCTTGGCCAGGCCCTCTGCGTAAGGCTTGCAGCCAGGGTGGCCACACTTTCCGCATTGGGTTTGCGGCAGCAGGGCGTCGATGCGTTGAATCAGACTCATGATGAAAATAATCCGTTGAAGCCGAGAAACGCCAAGGCCATCACGCCGGCTCCGATCAGTTGTACAGGCAGGCCGCGAAAGCTGCGGGCAATAGCTTCGTTGTCGCTACGTTCACGCAAGTCGGCGAACAGGCTCAGGGCCAGCCAGAAGCCCAGCCCGCCACCCAGGCTCCAGGCCAGGGTCTGCAGGATGTCATACCCCCCTTCAGTGACCTGTAGGCTCAAGCCTAGCAGTGCCACATTAGCTAGCAGTAGTGGCGTCAGCCCCTTGAAGGGCCACGCAGGTAGGGCGCGCGATAGCAGTCCTAGCAACGGCTCGATCAGCAGCACGCACAGCGGCAAAAGGACGAACAGGCGTAGGTAGTCAAGCTGCAGGGGGAGCAGGAGGTAGCGGTAAAGCAGCTGCCCGAGGTTGCAGACCAGTACCAGTAATACCAGCGTTGCCAGGCCCAGCGCATGCAGTCGGCGACGCTCGTCAGCCGCTGACGTTTGCAGGGCTGGGTCGATTGCCAATCCGTGATGCAGGATCAGGTTGTTGACCAGCGCGGCGCTGATCAGGGCCAGGATGAATTCGCTCATGGAGGTGCACATTGCCGGGGCTGTTCGCCATTATCCGGCAATGAGGCGAGGATGAGAACGCCCCGGACGCAATCGTCCGGGGCGAGGGCGTTACTTGATGCGCTGACCAGGCTTGGCGCCGCTGTCAGGGCTGAGCAGGTAGATTTCTTCACCACCAGGGCCAGCAGCCATGACCATCCCTTCGGAGATGCCAAAGCGCATTTTGCGTGGCTTGAGGTTGGCGATCATCATGGTCAGGCGACCTTCGAGCTTGGCCGGATCCGGGTAGGCTGACTTGATGCCGGAGAACACGTTGCGCTGCTCGTCACCGATGTCCAGGGTCAGGCGCAGCAGTTTGTCGGCACCTTCAACGGCTTCAGCCTTGAGAATCAGCGCTACGCGCAAGTCGACGGCAGCGAAGGTGTCGAAGTCGATTTCGGCAGACAGTGGATCTTTGCTCAGTTCGCCGTTGCCGGTCACCACGGAGGTTTGGCTGGCGGCCAGGTCTTCCTTGCTGGCGGCGGTCATGGCTTCGACCTTGGCCGGGTCGATACGGCTCATCAGCGCCTTGAACGGGTTCAACTGGTGATTGCTCAGGCGAGTCTGGTGATCGTTCCAGGTCAGCGGCGCAACGTTGAGGAACGCCTCGGCGTCAGCGGCCAGCAACGGCAGTACCGGCTTGAGGAAAATCACCAGTTGGCGGAACAGGTTGATGCCCTGGGCGCAGATGGCCTGGACCTCATCCTGCTTGCCTTCCTGCTTGGCCAGCGACCACGGTGCCTTGTCGGCGATCCAGGCGTTGGCGCGGTCGGCCAGCCCCATGATCTCGCGCATGGCGCGGGCGAAGTCGCGACCTTCATAGGCTTCGGCGATGCCTGGCGCAGCGGCCAGGAAGGCTTCGGTCAGCTCTGGCGCGGCATCGCCAGCGACCATCACGCCATCGTTGCCCTTCTGGATGAACCCGGCGCAACGGCTGGCAATGTTGACTACCTTGCCGACCAGGTCGGAATTGACCTTCTGGACGAAGTCTTCCAGGTTCAGGTCGAGGTCGTCGACGCCGCGGCCGAGCTTGGAAGCGTAGTAGTAGCGCAGGTATTCCGGCGACAGGTGGTCAAGGTAAGTGCGAGCCTTGATGAAGGTGCCGCGGGACTTCGACATCTTCGAACCGTTGACGGTCAGGTAGCCATGGACGTTGATCGCGGTCGGCTTGCGGTAGCCGGCGCCTTCAAGCATGGCAGGCCAGAACAGGGCATGGAAATTGACGATGTCCTTGCCGATGAAATGGTACAGCTCGGCGTTAGAGTCCTTGTTCCAGAACGCATCGAAGTCCAGTTCCGGACGACGGGCGCACAGGTTCTTGAAGCTGGCCATGTAGCCGATCGGCGCGTCCAGCCAGACATAGAAGTACTTGCCTGGCTCGTCAGGGATTTCGAAGCCGAAGTACGGCGCGTCACGGGAGATGTCCCATTCCTGCAGGCCGGCATCCAGCCACTCGGCGATCTTGTTGGCCACGGCGTCCTGCAGGGTGCCGCTGCGGGTCCACTGCTGGAGCATGGCCTGGAAGTCGGGCAGCTTGAAGAAGAAATGCTGGGAGTCCTTGAGCACCGGGGTGGCACCGGAAATCGCCGACTTGGGGTTCTTCAGCTCGGTGGGCGCATAGGTGGCGCCGCACTTTTCACAGTTGTCGCCGTACTGGTCTTCAGCGGCGCACTTGGGACAGGTGCCTTTGATGAAACGGTCGGCCAGGAACATTTTTTTGTCCGGGTCGAAATACTGAGTGATCGAACGGGTAGCAATGTGCCCGGCATCACGCAGCTTGAGATAGATCTGGCTCGACAGCTCGCGGTTTTCCTCGGCGTGGGTCGAGTGGAAGTTGTCGAAATCGACCAGGAAGTCGGCAAAGTCCCCGCTGTGCTCAGCCTGGACGGCGGCAATCAGTTGCTCAGGGGTGATCCCTTCCTTTTCGGCGCGCAGCATGATGGCCGAGCCATGGGCGTCGTCGGCACAGACGTACACGCACTGGTTGCCACGATGCTTCTGGTAGCGCACCCACATGTCTGTCTGGATGTACTCGAGCATATGGCCAAGGTGAATGGAACCATTGGCATAGGGCAGGGCGCTGGTTACGAGAATCTGACGTGGCTCGGACATGGGGGCTCGGCTACTTTTTTCGGCTACTTGAGATGAAACGGTGATCGGCCACTATAAAACGCCGGGAAATTTATTTCACCCCATGGACGTATCTGTGGATGTTTCGCGGGTTAGCATAGTGGCCTGTTTTACTCAGTCTTTATCACGGGAGTCTCCATGAGTGCCGTCACTCGCGCAGCCGTCGAAGCCGTTCTTCGCCAGTACACCGACCCTTACCTGAACCTGGACCCCGTCAGCGCCGGCTGTGTGCAGGCAATCGATATCCAGGGCGAGCAGGTCAGTGTCCAGTTGCAACTCGGTTATGCGGCCGGTCTGTTCAAAAATGGCTGGGCGCAGGTGCTGCAAACCGCCATCGAAGGTATCGACGGGGTTGCCTCGGCGCGCGTCGATATCAATTGCGTGATCGCCGAGCATAAGGCGCAGGCGCAAATCCCTGGCCTTGCCAACGTCAAGAACATCATTGCCGTGGCTTCGGGTAAGGGCGGTGTGGGCAAGTCTACGACGGCGGCCAACCTGGCCCTGGCCCTGGCCCGTGAAGGGGCGCGGGTGGGGATTCTCGATGCCGACATCTATGGCCCGAGTCAGGGCGTGATGTTTGGCATCCCTGAGCGTACGCGTCCACAGATTCGCGACCAGAAGTGGTTCGTACCCCTCAAGGCGCACGGTGTGGAGGTCATGTCGATGGCCTTCCTGACCGATGACAACACGCCGATGGTCTGGCGTGGGCCGATGGTTTCCGGGGCGTTGTTGCAATTGGTCACCCAGACGGCCTGGGACAACCTGGATTATCTGGTCATCGACATGCCGCCAGGCACCGGTGACATTCAACTGACCCTGGCGCAGAAAGTGCCGGTGGCAGGTTCAGTGATCGTTACCACCCCGCAGGACTTGGCGCTGATCGACGCCAAGAAAGGCGTGGAGATGTTCCGCAAGGTCAATATCCCGGTGTTGGGCGTGGTCGAGAACATGGCCGTGCATATCTGCTCTAACTGTGGCCACGCCGAGCATCTGTTTGGCGAAGGGGGGGGGGAGAAGTTGGCATCGCAATACGATGTCGAGTTGCTCGCCTCGCTGCCGCTGTCGATGTTGATTCGCGAGCAAGCCGACAGCGGCAAGCCAACGGCCATTGCCGAGCCGGAAAGCCAGATTGCCATGGTCTATCAGGAACTGGCCCGTCAGGTAGGGGCGCGAATCGTGTTGCAGGAAGCGGCGGCGCCGGCAATGCCGAATATCACTATCAGCGAAGATTGAGGTGATGCTTTCGCTGGCAAGCCAGCGCCCACAGGTTGTGCCCGCACGGGGCCTTGTGGGCGCTCGCTTGCCAGCGATGGGCTGCCAGGCAGCTTGAAATCGAGGCATAAAAAAAGCCCCGCCTGTTAAGGGCGGGGCTTTTTTCAAGCTGTAAAGCGGAAGTTAGATAACTTCTACTTCTTCAGCCTGCATGCCTTTCTGACCGCGGGTAGCGATGAAAGAGACCGCTTGGCCTTCTTTCAGGCTCTTGAAGCCGTCAGCCTTGATGGCTTTGAAGTGTACGAACAGGTCGTCACCGGATTGTGGGGTGATGAAGCCGAAGCCTTTTTCATCGTTGAACCACTTAACGGTACCGGTTTGGCGATTGGACATGGTCTGTCTCCTTGGACAAAGTTAACTACGACTCAGGAAACGCCCTGGCCGAGACTGAGTGCAAAGAGGCAGAAAATTCATGAAGATGGGTTGATCGAAATCTTGCATCAGGTAGATATTCTCAGTGACACGTGCAGCACAGTGGCGTCACCTTAACCCTTTTTCCAGAACGTGCCAATGGTCTTGTTCAGCTTTCGCATAAATCATGACTGACGGTGCTATCACTCTCCCTGAAGGCCCCGTCATACGCGGATTCGACGCCTGGCGGTGCATTGAACTTTGAACCGGACGCCGGGCCCGGTAAGATGCGCTTCAGATTTTCTTCACCTCGTTATTTCAGGACACCCGCCATGAGCATCAAATCGGACAAGTGGATTCGCCGCATGGCGCAGGAACACGGCATGATCGAGCCGTTCGTCGAGCGCCAGGTGCGCGGTGAGAGCGACAACCGGCTGATCTCCTTCGGCGTTTCCAGCTACGGCTACGACGTACGCTGCGCCGACGAGTTCAAGGTGTTTACCAACATCAACTCGGCCACCGTCGATCCGAAAAACTTCGACGCCGGCAGCTTTGTCGACGTGAAGAGCGACGTTTGCATCATCCCGCCGAACTCCTTTGCCCTGGCCCGCACCGTTGAGTATTTCCGCATTCCGCGCAACGTCCTGACCATCTGCCTGGGCAAGAGCACCTATGCCCGTTGCGGCATCATCGTCAACGTCACCCCGCTGGAACCGGAGTGGGAAGGCCATGTGACCCTGGAATTCTCCAATACCACCACCTTGCCGGCGAAGATCTACGCTAACGAAGGCGTGGCACAGATGCTGTTCCTCGAATCCGACGAAGAGTGCGAAGTGTCCTACAAGGACCGTGGCGGCAAATACCAGGGCCAGCGCGGCGTTACCCTGCCACGTACCTGAGCCGACGAAACGCGGGAATTCTTGCCCGCCGGCGGACTCTAATGTGTTGAACTGATTCGCCAGGCAATAGGCCTGGCGGATGTCGCCCAGGAGCCGCCGATGAAACTCGACCCGTCCATCAGTGCCAAGCTGGCCGTGTTGCAGCCCAATAGTGTTGGGGTGTTGGCTTGGTCGTTGCTGGCCCACCCGCACCCACATATCGCTCAGGTTGGCGGGATTCCGGGTCAACCCGATCCGGATACGCCCGATCAGCCACCACCTAACGAACAGCCCACCGAGCCGGGTGAGCCGACCTTGCCGGACGAAGCCCCGCCGGCTCCAGTGGCCTGACGTTCCCTTGGCCCAGTATGCTCAAGGCGACAACAGGTAACCGCTGCGATACGCCTCACGCCCTGCGACATGAGCGATGACCATGCCGGCGGTAGCCATGCGTCGCAGTGATCGGGCATACATCAAACCCGGCTGGACGTTGCGCACTGGGGTCACGCGATCATTAAGCGGGTCGATGACCTCGGCGATCAGCTGGCCTGCTTCCAGGTACTGTCCCGGCTTGGCGTGAAAGACCAGCAAACCGCCCAGAGGCGTGGCCACAGGCTCCACCCCGGCGAGCGGGGTGGCCGGGTAGGCCAATGCAGGCAGGCTGGCGGCCTGGCCTTCAATGGCGCCGTACTGGGTCAGATAGTCCAGAATGGCCGCGCAATCCTTTTCTGCCAGCGGGTGGCTGACATCCCCTTGGCCGCGCAGCTCGACGGTGACCGAAAAGCTGCCCTGAGGGATCGGGAACTGTTTGCCGAAGCGCTGCTGCAATTGCCACCAGACCAGGGTGAAACACTCATCGAAGGACTGGCCGCCGGAGTCGGTGGCCAACAGACTGGCCTGGGTGCCGAGATAACATGCCAACGGCTCGACCTGAGGCCAGGCTTCGGGGGTGGTGTAAAGGTGGGCGACGGCGTCGAAGTCGCAATGCAGGTCCAACACCATTTCGGCGTCGCAGGCCAGGCGCTGCAGGGTCAGGCGTTGCGATTGCAGCGGGGTGCGCGCCGGTTGCGCGTCCAGAGCACGGCGCAAACATTCGCGGATCAAGGCCACGTTGTGCACCGGGTCTTGGGTGAGGTGGGCTTCGATCTGATCGCCGATCGAATCGCTCAGGTCGACAAAATTACGGTTGAAGTTCTCACCGCTTTGCAGCTCGAAGCGGCCCAAAGGCACATCCATCAGCACTTGTTCGAGGCCGACCGGGTTGGCGATGGGCACCAGGACGATTTCACGGCGCAACACGCCGTGGGCTTCGAGTTCGCTCAAGCGTTGCTTGAGGTGCCAGGCGACCAGCATGCCGGGCAGTTCGTCGGCGTGCAGTGAGGCCTGAATGTAGATTTTGCCGGCGCCCCGGGGGCCGAAATGGAAACTATGGATCTGGCGGGCAATGCCTGGAACCGGTGCCAGAATGTCGTGGGTCGAGTGATGCATATCAGTCCTAGTGGGTCGGTCCTGGGGGAGCCAGACTACGCCGGCGGGCATGATGATATAAGCATAAAGTTGCCCCGCGCGCAGGTTGTCGCTCCCCTTCTACCCTGTCAGTAACGCGCATCCACCGGTTTACCGCCGTTGGGCCAGTCCTTGACCTTGTCGGGGAAATCCGGGCGCGGTTGCTGGGAGAACCAAGCGGCGACATCCACGGCCTCCTGGTCACTCAAGCCACCCTGGCCAAGGGGAAAGCGTTCGTGAAAGCCAATGGGCATGTTGCGTTTGACGAACGCGGCAGCGGTATAGGTGCGCGCCATACCGGCACCGATGTTGAAGGACTGCTCACCCCATAGTGGCGGAAACACCAGGCTCCCATCGGCGCGAGCCAGACCTTCACCGTTGGCGCCATGGCATACCGCACACTGCTTGGCGTAGACCTGCTCACCGTTGGCCAGGTCCGGCTTGATGGCGGGGTCGATCTTGCCCACTCCACGCCCGGCCACTTTATCGCCGGGTTGCGTGTTGTTCTTCATCCACTCGAAATAGGCAACCATGGCCTGCATGTCGGCTGATTGTGGCGCAAGCGGTGTGCCGTTCATCGAGCGTCGGAAGCAACCGTTGATGCGTTCTTCCAGGGTGATGACCTTGCCGGCGCGTGGTGCGTAACCAGGGAAAAACGCTGACACGCCAACGAACGGCGAACCGTCGGCCACGGTGCCAGCGTTGAGGTGACAGCTGGTGCAGTTCAACGCATTGCCGACATTGTCCGGCAGCAACGCCTTGGTTTGCAGGTGCAGACGCATGCCGCGGATGACCTGGTCGGCATTGGTGGCAGCGAGCAGGTCGGCCAGGCGCGGGGTCTCAAAAGCGCTGGAGTCGGTGGTCTGTGGATTGAGTTGACCGCGCAGTCTCCTCACTTGCTGCGCCGTGACAGCCGCGCTGTCGTTACCCCAGCGGCTGCGCACGAAGCTGAGGATTTCGGCGATTTCCTGATCCGACAAACGGGCAAAGCCAGGCATGGTGTAGACCCGCAAATGGGTAGCGGTTTGCGCGGTTTCCCAGCCGGTCAGGGTGATGTGCAGCAGGGACGTCGGGTCACTGGAGGCAATGCTCGGATTACCGGCCAGTGGCGGGAACATGCCAGGCACGCCACCACCATCGGGGCGGTGGCAGTCGCTGCAAAATTGGGTGTAACCCAGCCCGCCACGGCTGCTGAACAGGTCGGCGGCAGGCGCCGCTGGCGTCAGTGCAACCGCAGGCATGGGCAAGTCGTCGTCGCTCGGCGGTAGAGACTTGAGATAACTGGCGATGGCCGTCAGGTCCGCATCACTGAAATGTTGGGTGCTGTGATGAATCACGTCGGCCATGTTCCCAGACACCGTGGCGAAGCGGTTTTGCCCGGTTTTGAGCAGTTCTACGGTGTCTGGCACCGTCCATAGGTTACGCAAGCTCAGCGCACGCCAATGTTCGACGGTTTCCCCAGCAAGGAAGTGCTTGCCGCTGCTGCCAGCATCGCTCATGGCCTTTTCCTGGAAGGCGATACCACGCGGGGTATGACAGGCGCCACAATGGCCCAGACCCTGGACCAGATAGGCGCCGCGGTTGATCAAAGGGTCGCGGTTCGGGTCGGGCTCGAAAGGCTGGTTGTCGAGGAACGCCCAGTTCCACAGCGCCAGCCCCCAGCGCATGTTGAATGGCCAGCTCATGTCGGCGGCCTGATTGGGCTGGCTGATCGGTGCCACGTCTTGCATCAGGTAGGCGTACAGCGCGCGCATGTCCGTTTCGCTCATTTTCGCGTAGGACGGGTAGGGCATCGCGGGGTAAAGCTGGGTGCCATCAGCACTCACGCCTTCGCGCATGGCGGAGTCGAACTGCTCGAAGCTGTAACGACCGATACCGGTTTCCGGATCCGGGGTGATGTTGCTCGAGTAGATCGTGCCCATGGGCGTTTTAAGTTGCAGGCCGCCGGCCATCAGTGCACCTTGCGGGGCGGTGTGGCAGGCGATGCAGTCCCCGAGTTGGGCCACGTAGCGGCCACGTTCGAGCAGCGTCTGGTTGGCAGGTTCAGCCGCTGCCGTGTCTGGCTCGCTGGCGTAAAGGGCGGGTATCAGCAGCAGCGTGGTGGCGCACAGGGCCAGACGCGAAAGAACAGAAGCCATTGCATATTCCTTTAATCACCCGGCCTGGGGTTGTCCCCTGGGCAGTGGCGCGCAATCGTTTTTATGATTCATCAGGCAGCACTAAAGACGAAGCTCGTCTGAGTTTCGTTGTAGAGCAATTGCTCACAGGTGCAGTTGATTTGGATCATCGCAGCCGGCATTGCACCGGCTGCGGGGGAAGGGTCGTTACTTGCCTGGCACCAGGGTCAGGCGCTTATTGCCATAGGCCCGCTCAGCGTTCTGCGGTTGCAGCGGCACGCTCATGTAACGGCCCTTGAACCAAGCGTCCAGGCCGTCGGCAAAGTGCGGGCTGGCCGGGTTGCCGGACTGGCCGCTGCTGCTTAGCAGTTGCAGCGGCTCGATCTGGCCAAAGTCCACCACCATGCGCAGCGACGGAGGCAGTTGGCTATTAAAGTCCTTGCCCCAGGCATACGGCGCCAGGCTCAGGGTGCTGTGGTCGCCACCGCTGGCTTGTGGCTTACGGCTGACGGCGTCTCCCAGGCCATGGAAGGTTGGTGTCGGCCAGCGCAATGCGTGCAACTTGCCCCATTGCCAGGCGCGTCGGTCATTGCCCAGTTGCGCTTCCCCGGCACTGATTGCAGCTGCCAGGCTGCGGGCGAGGATGGCCGGTTTGTCTTCCTGCTGTGCGGTGCGCTGGTCGTCCCAGAACGGGCTGTCTTCGCGGCCGAGCAAATGATCGGCCTGGGCCGAGTAGGACAAGCGTGCGTTGCCGACCAGGGCCTGCCAGGCCGCTGACGATTCTGGGCCCAACTCATCGAGGAAGGTCTGTTTTGCACTTTCCTGCAGGAACAGTTCATACAGGGCGGCGTCAGCTGAGAGGGTGCTCAGGCGACCATCGAAGGCCATTAACCGCGTGTAGGCCTCACGGGCCTTGCTGCGCTGATCGCCCGGCAAGGCATCGATTGCCTGCTTGAGCGGCTGCGCCATGCCGGGGGCTTCGAACATCTGCTTGAGTTTGCTGGCGAACAGGGTGGTCTGATCGTTTTGCATGGTGATCAGGCTGCGACTGTCATGCTTGCCATTCGTCGCCAGTTGCCCCAGGCGTTCGGCACGCTCAGGGTAGTACCAGCTATTGGACAACTGCATGCCATAACCTTTAGGTACGCTGCGTTGGTTGGCATTGCCCAACCAACCCTGGGCCGGATCCTGATCGTAAGGGTGGAGCATCGGGTCGGCATAGCCATCCCAGTCATAGCGTCCCTCCCAGCCTGGTGAGGGCAGCAGCCCCTGGCCTTCGCGACGGTTGGGGAAACGCCCGCTGACCTGCCAACCGATGTTGCTGGCGTCGGCGAAGACAAAGTTCAGCGCGGCGGCGCCGATTTCCCGGGTGTTGTCGAAGGCGCGCTCGACGTTCTGCGCCCGCGACAAGTTGAAGAACGCGTCCATGCTCATATCACCCTTGAGCTGAGGCACCTGCAGGGCGAGCCCGAGACTGGCGTTCTGAGCACCGGTGAGCAGTGTACCGTGACGGGTGTCGTACAGGGTTTCGCGCCGCGGGCGCTGGCCCTTGATGAAGAAGGTCTCGTTGCGTGCCTGCGCTGGCAGCCACTTACCGTCGGCCTGGTACATCAGACGGTTACCTTCACGTTTAATCCGCTCCAGGAACAAGTCCTGGTTATCGGCCATGACCGCGCTGGTACTCCAGGCCAGTTTGCCGTTGTAGCCGGAAAGCAGTAGCGGCAGGCCGGCAATCGACACGCCGGCGGCCTGATACTTGGGCGCACGAATCTGCACCGGGGTCATGGCCCAGGCGCCAAGGGTATCGCTGGCCAGCAGGCTCTTGCCGTTGCGGCTGCGTTGTGGGGCGATAGCCCAGTTGCTGGAGCCCGCCGTACCCAGCAGATTGAGCGCTGCCAGTTGTTCACTGGCGGCAGTCAGCGGTGCCAGCCCAGCGAGTTGACTGCTGAGGTTCAGGCCCTTGAGTTTGTCGGCCTCGGCCAATGGCAACGGTTCATCCGGGTAGCTGGGCAACAGCCAGGCCAGCTTGTCGCTGCCGACTTTTTGCGCCAGAGTCAGGGCGGCCAACTCTTCTTGCAGGTTCACCGACTGACTGAAGTTGTATAGACAGAAGATCAGCGCCGAGTCTTCAGGCTTCCAGTATTCCGGGCGGTAACCGGTTTGTGCCAACGGCGCCGGCAATCGGTCGCGGTAGCGGAACAGGTAAGCGTTGACACCGCGGGCATAGACTTCGAAGAAGCGCTTCAGGCGTGGCGAGGCATCGGCATAAAGCTGATTGGCGGACTGTTTCAGGTTGGCGCCGCGCATCAGGCGGTCGACCTCCAGCACATCCGCACCAGCGATCTCGGCGAGTCGGCCCTGCGCCAACAAGCGCATGCCGACCATCTGGCCGATGCGGTCACCGGCATGTACATAGCCCAAGGCGAACAGCGCATCGTGGAAGTTGTTGCTTTCAATCAACGGCATGCCCAGGGCGTTGCGTCGTACCGAGACGTTCTGGGCCAAGCCTTTGAGCGGTTGAACGCCACTGACCGGTGGCACGCTGTCGCGATAACCGCCCATCTGACAGCCGCTGACGGCAAGCATGCCGAACATCGCTGCGGCTACGCCGAACCGGGGGATGAAAGGGGAAAAGGCTGGCGCGGCCATGGTCGGGCTCCTGCAGGGCGTGGCGTCTAAAAGGCGCTACGTTAGTGAGCCCGACCACGCCATGCAAGCGGCGGCGTAGCCTTTATTTTCAACGGCCTGCCGCAGGGCTCAAATCAGGCCCCGTGGCACTTCTTGAACTTCTTGTTGCTGCCGCACGGGCATGGATCGTTGCGGCCGACATCCTTCAGGGCGTTGCGTACCGGCTCCTGGTGGCTGTGGTTGCAGTGCGGACCGTGAACATGGCCGTGGTCATGGTCATGATGATCATGATCGTGGTTGCAGTCAGGGCCATGGACATGGGGTTGTTGGGTCATTGCGGGTTACTCCGGTAAAAGATCGCCGGGAATTATCTCACCACTGCGCGATAAGTGCAGTTCGCGGGAGAAGATTAATCCGCTGATAAGTTCGCCATCGAGACGATAGCGCAGGGGTTGCTCGGTATTTTTGAGCATTTTCGCCAATGGCTTGATCTGTTGCCAGAGGTTGGTACGCACAGGAATCTTGAAGGTTCGCCGCGCATGCCCGCCAACGCTGCGCCAAAGGCTCTCCTCGCCTTCGGTCAGGAGCAAATCGTTCAGGCGGACCTTGTAATTCAGGTAGCGTATGAACAGGCGTCCGTCATTGGGGTTGTCGACGCGCACATGGAGGATGAACTCCTGCTCCAGCAGGCGCACCTTGACCGCTTCGACCTTGACCAAGTGCACCTCGGGATCGCGGTAGTCATCGCTGAACCAACTGGCGCAGCCCGTCAGTTGCAGTATCAGGAAGCTGAACAGCAACAGGCGGGCCATAGGCTTCAGCTCCCCAGGTAACTGGCGCAGCATTTCTTGAATTTCTGCCCGCTGGCGCAGGGGCAGGCGTCGTTGCGTCCGGCCTTCAGGCCTACTGTTGGATCAATGAAGTACCAGTGCCCACCATTTTGCACAAAGGCCGAGCGCTCACGGTGGCTATGTTCACCGTCGTTGTCATGCCAGCGCGCAGTGAAGGTGACAAAGGCATGCTCAGGCTGACCGCCGAACACTTCTGCACTTTCCACTTCAAGGCCCAGCCAGGTGCTTTGGGTACTCCAGGCTTTGATGCTGTCACGATCCAAGCCCGCCTGCTGCGCGGGCAGGGTGGTGTGCACCAGGTAATCGATCAACCCCAGCACATAGGCGCTGTAGCGCGAGCGCATCAGCGCTTGCGCGTCAGGGGCCGGATGCCCGGCGTGATAGTGTCCGCAACAGGCGTCAAGCAGATTACCGCTGCCGCAGGGACATACCGAGACACTCATTGTTTCACCACCAGTACTTGCCAAAATTTTCCGGGTTGGCCCAGAACTTGGCATTGAGCCAATCCGGGACCTGTTTGTATTCACGTAGATCATAGGTGAACAGGCTCAATACCTGATCATCTCGTTGAAATTTTTCGTTGGCTTGCAGGGCCAGGGCGAAGAAATCGGTGTCTTGCCAGCCGCAGGCGTTCAGGTCAGCCAGCACCGCTACGCGACTGGCATTTAGGTTGCGGATGCCGCCCAGCAGTTCCAGCCCCTTGCGCTTGGGCAGGTGTTCCAGGCAATCGACCAGCAAGGCCAGGTCAAAACGCTGAGCCGCCAGGTTGTCTGGCAGAGGACCCGGTTGGGCTTGGGCAATTTCGACCTGCGGATGGGCCTGGGCAAAGGCCTCCAGGGCTGGAAAACGAGAACCGACCAGCAACAAACGTTGCGGTGGGTGGCGTTCAAGTAGCGCTGCCAAGGCCTGTTGGGGCGTGCGCTGGGAAAATCCGTCAATCATCAGGAACCCTCGATCAGATGCGTCAAGACTAACCATCTCGGCCCCTTAGGCATAGTGGCTCAGAACCGCATCATGGCTTATTGCTGGCGGAGATGGTGTGCGCGGTCTTTACTCCCAGAGCATCGGTTTTGAACCGATTCCCCCTAGGAGACGCAACAAATGAGCATAGTACGCACAGCATTACCTCTGGTTCTGCTCACCAGCGTGTTGACTGGTTGCGCAGGTTTACAAAAGACCGACTGGCCGATGTGTGCTGCCGTCGGGGGTGTAGGCGGCGCGGCCTTGGGCGCTATAGAGAGCTCCAGTTGGGCTGGATGGGGCGCGTTGCTTGGCGCTGGCATGGCGGCGGGCTACTGCTGGGCCCATGGCGATGGCGACGAAGACGGTGACGGCGTACCGGACAGCCGTGACAAGTGCCCGGGTACACCGCCGGGTGTGCAAGTGGATGCCAACGGTTGCCCACCTGCACCTGCAGTTGAAGAAGTGGTTGTGGTCAAGGAAGAGGTCATCGTCATTCGCGATGTGCACTTTGAGTTCGACTCTGCCCGTTTGACCCCGGCAGACAAAGAACGCTTGAACACCATCGCAACCCGCCTGAAAAATGAGGCACCTACCGCCCGACTGACTGTGACTGGACACACTGACAGCGTCGGTCGAGATGCCTATAACGAGAAATTATCAGAACAACGCGCTCAGTCGGTCACTGACTACCTGGTCAGCAGCGGTGTTCCGCAAGCCAGCTTTGTTTCGGTGCAGGGGGCTGGTGAGTCTCGGCCGGAAGCCGACAACTCGACCGCTGAAGGTCGGGCCATGAACCGCCGCGTGGAAATTCGCATCGAGCGTTGAAGCCCACCGGCCTGCGGCTTGAGAAGTGCTGCAGGCCGGTCTTTACTCCTGTGTGACCGGTAGATGCCGGTGACACAGGAGCAATTCCCATGAGTGTTCTCTTCAAGACCGCACTGCCGGTGCTGGTGGCTGCAAGCCTGCTCTCTGGTTGCGCCACCCACAGCGATGGCAGCGCACCACTCAATCAAAGGACCTGGCCAGTCTGCAGCCTGCTTGGCGGTTTGGTGGGTGGCGGGCTAGGGGCTATCGAAAGTTCTGCCTGGGCAGCCGGGGGCGGTGTTGCCGGCGCCATCGCTGGGGGACTGATCTGCTATGCCCAGGACGGTGATGAGGATGAAGACGGCGTATTTGATCGCCGTGATCGGTGCCCGGATACCTCGGCCAATACCCCGGTCAGCCACACTGGCTGCCCACTGCCGCAGTATCCAGTGACCGAGAAGGCAGCTGAGCCTGAGGTCATCACCCTCAATGACCAGGGGGCGGTGATGTTCGCCTATGACTCCGCCGAGCTGACCAGCAGTGCCGACAGTCAGTTGCAGGCGTTGATCAGCAAGCTCAATGCATCCAGCGTGGCCAGCGTCAAGGTCATTGGGCACACCGATAGCCGTGGCTCCGACGCCTACAATCAGACGCTGTCCGAACAGCGTGCGAGCAGTGTTGCCGAATACCTGATCAGCCAAGGGCTTTCGCCATCGAAGGTGACCAGTATGGGCCGCGGCGAGAGCGAACCTATCGCTGACAACGACACTGAGGCCGGGCGCGCCCAGAACCGCAGGGTTGAACTGCACCTCAATTGATCGGGGCGCTGGTGCGGGGCAGTGCCAGCCGTTAATGTTGTAGGCGATGCCGGCTACAGGCGTCGCCTACAAAAATAACAGCAGAGGGCGCATATGAAGGGCTTACTGGGACTGGGCAAAGCCTTGACGGTGGTGTTCTGGTGGGTGGTGCTGGTGAATCTGTTGATCCCCCAGGAGTTCCCCTTCAATCGTTTGATCAACCTTGTCGGCGCCACGCTGCTTGGATTGCATGTGCTTGAAGTGTTGTTTTTCAATGGCCGTCTACGTGGCCGCAGCCATCGCTGGTTTGACCGCTTGCAAATCCTGCTGGTCGGTATCTTTCATGTCCTTTCAATTCCGGCCCCACGACAGGAGTCTGCTCATGCGTAAATTGGTGTTGTTGGCGGCGTTGTTCAGCCCCTTGGTGTTGGCTGAGTCGATCAGCGTCGCGCCGCATTCGGTGTTGCGCTTGCCGAACAAATCCAGTGTGGTGCACTTGGAACGTCTGCACGTGGCCGATGCGGGGACGCTGTTGCTGCCGGCCAGCCTGGTCGAACTGAAGGTGGATGAGTTGCAGTTGGGGCAAGAGGCACGCATTGCTATTGCGCCAGCTGATAGCACGTTGCGCGTTGAGGTGGCGAATGCGCAGATGGGGGAGGGTAGCCAAATTACTGCCCATGGTGCTCCGGGGACGTATGAGCGAGCGGCGAAAGCGGGTCGCAACCTGGATCTCCAGTTGCATTCGATTCAGGCGCCGCTGCTGGCCATCGATGCCCGCGGCGGGGCGGGAGCCCCGGGCTATGTCGGGCTGGACGGGGCCAACGGCAAGTCCGGGGGGTGTACCTGGGGGCAGGCCAGTCGTGGCGCCAATGGTGACAACGGTGGCAATGGTCATGACGGCGCGGCCGGAGGGCAAGTGCGCTTGGCCCTGCCGACGAATTTTCCCGCTGAACGGATCAAGGTGCAGCTCGATGGAGGTGCGCCTGGAGTAGCTGGCGCTGCCGGTAAACCAGGGGCTGGAGGCGCGAGTAAGGGGTGCTTGGTCTACAAGACCGCAGCAGGTGCGGCTGGAAAGCCCGGCGTGGCGGGGCAGCCTGGGTTGGCGGGGGCTACTGGGGCGTTGATCCTGCAGCGCTTGTAGTTATCCCGAAGCTATGGGAGCTGGCCTTGCCCGCGATGCAGATGCCGCGTAACAACTGACACGGCGTAAAGCCCATCGCCGGCAAGACCGGCTCCCACAGCGACTAATAACTGGCTCACATCAGCAGGCGTGTACTCGCCACCAGTACCACTGCGATTCCAAGCAGCAGGTTGATACCCACCAAACGACGAATCTTGCCCAACACTGCGGCGCCATTCGGCCAGTCCTGAGCCTCTACAGCTTTGCGCAATTCCGGCAGCAGCAATGCCTGGACACGAATGAACAGGGCAATCATCGCGATGGCGCCGCCCATCATGACCTGAACGTAGCGTGGCGCGGCGTCAAAACCACCAAAACGCAGGTGCAGCATGCCAATGCCGCTGATCGCAAGGACGGCGATGGCTATCCATACCCAGACGAAAAAACGCTGAAACACTTCTACCCACAGACGCAGGCGCGCGGGGCCATCGAGCGCTGCAACCGCCGCCGGTCGCAGGATCAGCCAGGCGAAGAACATGCCGCCAACCCAGACCAGGGCGGCCAGAAGGTGCAGGCTATAAGGAAGGGCAAAGGCGGTCATCAGGATCTCCATTCGGCGCAAAGGGCAATAGCGGGGTATGATAGCGACCCAACCGAAACACTGAAAATTTATCCAGCCCTCCGGGCGCCCCGATACCATGATCAGCAACGAACTCAAAACCACGATTCAGGGCGCCTATTCGCGTTTTCTCGAAGCCAAGAGCCTCAAGCCTCGCTACGGCCAGCGTCTGATGATCGCCGAAGTGGCCAAGGTGCTTGGCGACATCGACTGTGACGATGAAGGTCGACGCTCCGGCGAACCCGCTGTGGTGGCGGTCGAGGCCGGTACCGGTACCGGTAAGACGGTTGCCTACAGCCTGGCCTCGATTCCTGCCGCCAAGGCCGCGGGCAAGCGCCTGGTAATTGCCACAGCAACGGTGGCGCTGCAAGAGCAGATCGTCTTCAAGGACCTGCCTGACCTGATGCGCAACAGCGGTCTGAACTTCACCTTCGCTCTGGCCAAGGGGCGCGGGCGTTATCTGTGCCTGTCCAAGCTCGATCTGCTGCTGCAGGAAGGCCACGCTCAGTCGGCCACTGCTCAGCTATTCGAGGAAGAAGGCTTCAAGATCGAGGTCGACGAGGCGAGCCAGAAGTTGTTCACCAGCATGATCGAAAAGCTCGCCGGCAACCGTTGGGACGGCGACCGCGACAGCTGGCCCCAAGCCCTGGAAGACCAGGACTGGGCGCGCCTGACCACCGACCATAGCCAGTGCACCGGCCGTCATTGTCCGAATTTCGGCCAGTGCACTTTCTACAAGGCCCGTGAGGGCATGGGCAAGGTTGATGTCATCGTTACCAACCACGACATGGTTTTGGCCGACCTGGCCCTGGGCGGCGGTGCGGTATTGCCCGATCCGCGCGACACGATCTATGTGTTCGACGAAGGCCATCACCTGCCAGACAAGGCCATCGGCCATTTCGCCCATTACACGCGCCTGCGTTCCACTGCCGACTGGCTTGAGCAAACTGCCAAGAACCTGACCAAGTTGCTGGCCCAGCACCCGTTACCCGGCGATCTGGGCAAGTTGATCGAACAGGTGCCGGAGCTGGCGCGGGAAATCAAGGCGCAGCAGCAGTTCATGTTCAGCGCTTGCGAACAGGTCGCGGATTTCCGTCCCGGCGAAGACATGGAAGGCCGCGAGCGGCCACGTCATCGTTTCGAAGGTGGCGTCGTCCCTGAACACATGCGCGAGATGGGCATCGAGCTGAAAAAAGGCTTCTCACGCCTGACCGACCTGTTCACCCGCCTGACCGAGTTGCTCAAGGAAGGTATGGATGCCGAGGTCAACATTGGTATTGCCAGCCATCAGGCTGAAGAGTGGTACCCGCTGTTTGGCAGCCTGCTGATGCGTGCCCAGGGTAACTGGGAATTGTGGACCGCCTTCACCGCTGAAGATCCGGAAGACAGCCCGCCCATGGCCCGCTGGCTGACCCTGGCGGAGAGTGGGGCGCTGTTCGACATTGAGGTCAATGCCAGCCCGATTCTTGCCGCAGAAATGCTGCGGCGCAATTTGTGGAATGTTGCCCATGGTGCTCTGGTCACCTCGGCAACACTGACTGCACTGGGTAAGTTCGACCGTTTCCGCATGCGCGCGGGACTGCCCAAAACAGCGGTCACCAGTGTTGTGCCGAGTCCCTTTCACCACGTCGATGCTGGCGTGTTGCGGGTGCCGGACCTGCGCGCTGACCCCCGTGATGCCGCCGCTCACACTGCAGCGATCATTCGTGATCTGCCCGAGTTGGTAGAGGGCTCGCGTGGCTCGCTGGTGCTGTTCTCATCGCGCAAGCAGATGCAGGACGTGTTCGATGGCCTGGACCGAGACTGGCGCAAACAGGTGTTCATTCAGGGCAACCTGTCCAAGCAGGAGACCCTGAACAAGCACAAGGCCCGCGTCGACGGTGGAGATTCCAGCGTTCTGTTCGGCCTGGCCAGCTTCGCCGAAGGGGTCGACTTGCCGGGTGCCTACTGTGAGCACGTGGTCATCGCCAAGATTCCGTTCGCGGTGCCGGATGACCCGGTCGAGGCGGCCCTGGCCGAGTGGATCGAAGCCCGCGGAGGCAACCCGTTCATGGAGATTGCCGTGCCGGACGCCTCGTTGCGCCTGATCCAGGCTTGCGGTCGCCTGCTGCGTACCGAAGAGGACCGCGGCACCATCACTCTGCTGGATCGACGGGTGGTCACCCAGCGCTACGGCAAGGCTATTCTCAATGCTTTGCCGCCGTTTCGACGGGAAATTTCCTGACCCCCGGGGATCAATGCTCCGGGGTGTTGTCTATGACTCAGTTCAAGGCCCGCATGGGCCCTCAAGGAGAGCTCCAGCCCTATGATTCGCCGTACCTTGCCTGCTGTCTTCGCACTGTTGTTCAGCACACCGCTGCTGGCTGGGCAACAGACGCTGTTCAGTTTTGTGCGCCCGGCCGCCGTGGTCAATGTGGTCACCGAAGATGCCAACTTGCCGCAGTACAACGCAGAGCAGACGGCAGAGGGCGAGGTATTGCGTCGCGTGGTGTTCAACCCGGTGCAGCGGCCAAGCCTGCGTTTGAGTCCGCAAGCCGGCGCTTGGGATTGGTCTGCAGCAACGGCCATGACCTTGCGCCTGCAAAGCGGTATGGACTGGCCACTGACTGTGGATGTCACGGTGCTGAGCAGTGATGGCAAGCGTCTCACCAGCCGAATCGACCTGCCCGCAGGCCCTGCGCAAACGGTGGTGGTGCCGCTGACCGCCAGTTCGCCGCTGAGCCAGGGCATGCGTGCCGGACCACCGATGCCCTGGGTACACGAGGGCCAGCGTTGGCTGCTGAGCAGCAGCAGCGGTGCGCTGGACTTGAAGCAAGTGGTGTCGGTGAGTTTGTCGATGAACAAGCCTGACGTTGCCCAAAGCTTGATGATCGAGCGCGTCGGCATTCTGGATGACGATCTGCTGCAAAAGGCTGTCTATACCGGTCTGGTTGATGGCTATGGGCAGTCCACGCGTGGGCGCTGGCCAGAGAAAATCGTCAATGATGAACAACTCAAGGCTGCCGCTGTTCGTGAGCAGCAGCAACTCAAGGGCTGGCTGGCTGAGCGAAGCCACTTGCAACGAGACAAGTTTGGGGGTGTCACCGGCGGCCCGAGCTTCGACGCCAAGGGCTTCTTCCGTACTGAAAAGCGTGATGGACGCTGGTACCTGGTTACCCCGGAAGGTCATCCGTTCTATTCGTTGGGCGTCAACACCGTTGCTCCTGATGGTGGTCGAACCTATGTCGCCGGGCGTGAAACGATGTTTAGCGCCTTGCCGCAAGCCGGTGAACCGCTGGCGCAGTTCTATGGTGAAGGTAACAACAACGACGGTAACGGATCGGCCAGTGGTCGCGGTTTCAACCAAGGCCGCTGGTTCGATTTCTATGCCGCCAACCTTGAGCGTAGCCACGGCAAGCCCTGCACCCCGACAGCGGCTAACGACACCAGCGCTGCGCAGGTGTGCCCGACGCCGACCCTGGACAAGCAGCGCTGGCAGGGGCATACCCTTGACCGCTTGCAGGCCTGGGGCTTCAACACTTTGGGCAACTGGAGCGAACCGGACCTGGGCAAGGCCAACCGCCTGCCTTACACCCTGCCGTTGTCGATCGTCGGTGATTACACCAGCATCAGCACCGGGATGGACTGGTGGGGGCGCATGCCGGACCCGTTCGACCCGCGCTTTGCCATGGCCACCGAGCGCGCCGTGGCCATCGCGGCGCGTGATCACCGCGACGACCCTTGGTTGATCGGCTATTTCGCCGACAACGAATTGGCCTGGGCTGCACCGGGTGAAGATCCCAGGGCGCGTTACGCTCTGGCTTACGGCACCTTGCGCCTGACCACCGATGTGCCGGCCAAGCGCGCTTTCCTCAAGCAACTGCGCGACAAGTACCGCAACCAGGCTGGCTTGTCCAAGGCCTGGGGCATCGACCTGCCGGCCTGGGAACTGATGGAAGAC
This sequence comes from Pseudomonas sp. S06B 330, assembly GCF_002845275.2. Lineage (NCBI taxonomy): Bacteria > Pseudomonadati > Pseudomonadota > Gammaproteobacteria > Pseudomonadales > Pseudomonadaceae > Pseudomonas > Pseudomonas tussilaginis. The sequence goes on from NZ_CP088149.1 coordinate 1,380,382, forward strand.
CCAGGCTTTGAACCACCGTTGCCGAGCCCTGAGCATCCCGAGATCGAGGCCGACTTCAAGCATTTCCAGAAGGTCTTTGCCGACACCTATTTCAAGACCATTGCCGACTCGTTGAAATGGCATGCGCCCAACCACCTGTTGCTCGGTGGCCGCTATGCGGTGAGCACGCCTGAAGCGGTCGCTGCCTGTGCCGAGTTCTGTGATGTCCTGAGTTTCAACTTCTATACCCCCAAGCCCCAGGATGGTTACGACTTCAACCAGCTCAAGGCGCTGGACAAGCCGGTATTGGTCTCGGAATTCCAGTTCGGTTCACGTGATCGCGGCCCGTTCTGGCCAGGGCCGATGGAAGTGGCCAAGGAAGAAGGTCGGGGGCCGGCATACGCAGCCTTCGTCAAGGCTGCGTTGGCTGAGCCATCGATTATTGGCGTGCACTGGTTCCAGTACCTGGATCAACCGGTCAGTGGTCGTTTGCTGGATGGCGAGAACGGCCACTTCGGACTGGTCGGCATCACCGATGTGCCGTTCCAAGGTTTTGTCGACAGCGTGCGTAAGAGCAATCTTCAAGCCCAGGAGCAGATCGGCAAGCAAGTCGTCGCTGACAAGGCCGCAAAAGCCCCGTAACAAGACGCCTACGGCCTGATGCATGATCAACGCATCAGGCCGGCAATAGGCAGGGTTGTGTGACGGTCTGACCGCTGTGTGTTCCCAAAAGCGTCGCGGGCTGAAACAATGCACGCCATTTTCGATTGCGGCATGTGCGGGGTGTGGCTGGGTGCAGATTCAAGGTCATTACGAGCTTAAGTTTGAAGCTGTGCGCGAAGCCTTTGCTGCGCTGTTCGACGATCCTCAGGAGCGTGGCGCGGCGCTGTGCATTCAGGTCGGCGGGGAGACCGTCGTTGACCTCTGGTCGGGTACCGCCGACAAGGACGGCGCCGAGGCCTGGCACAGCGACACGATTGCCAATCTGTTTTCCTGCACCAAGATGTTCACCGCCGTGACTGCCTTGCAATTGGTAGGCGAGGGTAAGCTGGCCCTGGATGTTCCAGTAGCGCGCTATTGGCCGGAGTTTGCCCAAGCCGACAAGCAAGCCATTACCCTGCGTCAATTGCTCAGCCATCGTGCCGGGGTGCCTGCGCTTCGTGAGCTGCTGCCTGCAGAGGCTTTCTACGATTGGCAAACCATGGTTCAGGCACTGGCTGGCGAGGCACCGTGGTGGACGCCGGGTACCGCCCATGGCTATGCGGCAATCACCTTTGGTTGGTTGATCGGCGAACTGATTCGCCGTGCCGATGGCCGTAGCCCTGGCGAGTCGATCGTTGCCCGTACTGCCAGGCCTTTGGGGCTGGACTTTCACATCGGCTTGACCGACGAGGACTTTCCGCGGGTGGCGCACATTGCCCGTGGCAAGGGCAACATGGGCGACGAAGCGGCTCAGCGCCTGCTCCAGGTCACCCTGCGTGAGCCGCAGGCGCTATCCACCCGCGCCTTTACCAACCCGCCGGGTATGCTCACCAGCACCAATAAGCCAGAATGGCGACGGATGCAGCAACCAGCGGCCAATGGCCATGGCAACGCCCGGAGTCTGGCGGGTTTTTATGCCGGAGTGCTCGATGGCAGCTTGTTGGAGTCAGAACTGCTCGATGAATTGACCCGTGAGCATAGCCTGGGCCAGGACAAGACTCTGTTGACCCAGACCCGCTTTGGCCTGGGTTGCATGCTTGACCAGCCGACCGTGGCCAACGCCACTTTTGGCCTGGGTAGTAAGGCCTTTGGCCATCCGGGGGCCGGGGGATCGGTTGGTTTTGCCGATCCCGAGTACGATGTCGCCTTTGGTTTTGTCACCAACACCCTGGGCCCTTATGTGTTGATGGATCCGCGCGCGCAAAAGTTGGTGCGGGTCCTGGCAAGTTGCCTTTGATCGGTTAACCCCGGTGTTGCCTGAACCCTTTGTCTATTCTGAATTCCAATGCCCGGTGTTGCTGGGCAGAATTTCTTTCATTTTCATGGTGTATCACTGATGTCTTCACATAAAACCTTAGCTCTCGCCCTGTGCTTGGCCATGACCGGCTGCGCCCAGCACTCTCAAAAAGGTGTGGCCGATAGTGGGATCGACTGGTGGCCGTTCGGTTCGGACAAGGTTGCCGAGCAGGAAGTGAAGGACGTGGTGGTCGAAAAAGTCGCCAAAGCCGATGCCAAGTCCGAGAGCAACAGCCGTTGGTGGTGGCCATTCGGCGCCAGTGACAAGGTTGCAGCCGTACCGAAAATTGACCACAAGGCGACTCAAGCCTGGTTGGACAGTTACGAGCCGCGCCTGCGTGAAGCCATCAAAGACAGCAAGTTCGAAGTTGAGCGTCGTGAAGACGTGCTGGTGGTTACCGTGCCAGTGGACAGTTCCTACAACCCTGATCGTCCGGCCATGCTCTTGCCCGTCACTCTGGGTCCGATCACCCGTGTTGCCAAAGCCATCGAAACCGATAAACAGACTGCGGTACTGGTACTTGGCCACGCTGATACCAGCGGCGCCGCTGCCGGTAACCAGAAACTCAGCCAGGAACGTGCTCAGTCAGTGGCTGCAATCTTCCGCCTCAGTGGCTTGCAGCGTGACCGCTTGATGTTGCGTGGCATGGGCTCGGAAATGCCACGCGCGGCCAATGACAGTGTTGAAGGCCGTGCCCTCAACCGCCGTGTGGAATTGGTGCTGACCCCGCAAAACACCATGATGGCCTTGCTCGCCAAGTACAAGCAGCCTACACCGAGCCCGGCTGAGCTGGTCGCGGTGCAAGACGCCAAGGCTCCAGTCAAGGCTGCAGTCAAGCCTGCTGCCAAGGCACCGGTGAAAAAAGCCAGCACCAGCAAAAAAGCGGCTCCGGCCAAGGCCACCACAGCCAAGAAGAAAGCCCCTGCCGCCAAGGCTGCAGCTAAAAAGCCTGCGCCAGCGGCCAAAAAAGTGGCTGCCAACACCAGCCCTGCGAAGACCAACTGATCGTCAAGGAACGCAGTAATGACCAAGACCCTGGCTGATATGCGCCGCGACTATACCCGTGATGGCTTGGCTGAAGCCCAGGCCCCGCACGAGCCTTTCGCGTTGTTTCGGCAATGGTTCGATGATGCGGTGAAAACCGAACAGCCGCCGGTGGAAGCCAATGCCATGACCCTGGCAACGGTGGACGCAGAAGGCCGTCCGCACTGTCGAATCCTCTTGCTCAAGGGGCTTGATGACCAAGGCTTTACCTTCTTCACCAACTACGACAGCGCCAAAGGCCAGCAACTGCTGGTCAATCCCTGCGCGGCCATGACTTTTTTCTGGCCAGCCCTGGAGCGTCAGGTGCGTATTGAAGGCAAGGTGGTCAAGGTCACGGCCGAGGAGTCTGACGAGTATTACCAGGTGCGGCCGTTGGGCAGCCGCCTGGGTGCCTGGGCCTCACCGCAGAGTCGAGTGATCGCCGATCGTGCGGAGCTCGAAGGCTTGGTTAAAGCCACCGAGCAGCGCTTTAGTGACAGTCAGCCGCATTGCCCCGAACACTGGGGCGGTTACCGCTTGCTGCCAGAGCGCATCGAGTTCTGGCAAGGCCGTGCTAGCCGCCTGCATGATCGCCTCAATTATCACCTGCAGCAGGGTGCCTGGTTGCGCGAGCGCCTGGCTCCTTAATCGCCCTGGTAAGCGGCGGCCTCGCGTTCCAGCCAGGTCGCCAGCTCGCTGCGTTTGACCTTTTGCGCCTTGGCGTTGTCCAGACATTCAAGCATGTAGGCTTTCTTGCCTTCATCGGCTCCGGCCAATGACAGCGCCAGGTCGCGGTCCATCCAGCGACGGATGCGCACATATAACCACCAGTGAAAGTACAGCCCTGCCACAGTCGTGACGACGACGATGAAGTAATCCATGTCTATCCTTGCGCTAAACGTTTTCAGGCGACATCGAAGAAGCAGCCTGTATGAAAGCTGAATGGAAGCTATTTTACCCCGCCTTAGTCGTGACAGCGATCAATGGGCGGAGTCTAATGAACACCTGTCTTATGGAGATCGTCCTATGCGTAAATCTGTTTTGCTGGTTGCCAGCTTCACCACGATGTCACTGCTGCTCGGTGGTTGTGCTTCAAGCCTGACCGGTGACTCTTACACGCGCGACGAAGCCCGCCGTGTGCAAACCGTGCGCATGGGGACCATCGAGTCGCTGCGACCGGTGAAAATCGAAGGCACCAAAACGCCTATCGGCGGTGGCGCTGGCGCCATTGTCGGTGGTGTAGCGGGCAGTGCCATTGGTGGTGGACGTGGCAGCATTGTTGCAGCAGTCATTGGTGCTGTGGCCGGTGGCCTGGCAGGTTCTGCTGCGGAAGAAGGCCTGACCCGCACCCAGGGTGTGGAAGTCACTGTGCGTGAAGACGATGGCAGCACCCGTGCTTATGTGCAGGCCGTCCAGGAAAACGAGATTTTCCGCGTCGGCGAGCGTGTTCGCATCATGACCGTTGACGGCACCAGCCGAGTCACTCACTGATACGTCACCGGTAATAAAAAACCCCGACGCGGCTAGGCCGGTCGGGGTTTTTTATTGCTTGGGCCGGTTTAGGCTGCAGATGCCTTGCGACTGGCCAGTGCCGTGACGCTGTAGCCGATCAGCGCTGCAAGGATCGAACCGGTGAGAATACCCATGCGGTCCATGCCAGCGTATTCACTGCTGCCCGGTACAAAAGCTAGCGAGCCGACGAATAGGCTCATGGTGAAACCAATGCCGCAGAGGATCGCCACACCCAGTACTTGACCCCAGTTGGCACCACTCGGTAGGGCAGCCATGCCCAGTTTGACTGCCAGCCAGGTGAGGCCGAAGACACCGACAGTTTTGCCCAGCAGCAGGCCGACGGCGATACCCATGGGTACATAGTGGGTGAAGCTTTCCAGGGTTACCCCGGCCAGCGAAACCCCGGCGTTGGCGAAGGCGAACAGCGGCAGAATGCCGTAGGCCACCCAAGGATGAAGGGCATGCTCCAGCGTCAACAGTGGCGAAGGCTCGGCATTGCGGGTACGCATCGGGATGCACAGGGCCAAGGTTACCCCGGCCAGGGTGGCGTGGACACCGCTCTTGAGCACGCAAACCCAGAGAATCAAGCCGATCACCATGTACGGCCCGAGCTTGACCACGCCGAGCCGGTTCATCGCAATCAGCGCTACCAGGCAGGCGGCGGCAAGCATCAGCGACAAGCTCGATAGCTCACCCGAGTAGAACAGCGCAATGACAATGATAGCGCCCAGGTCATCGATGATCGCCAGGGTCATCAGGAACAGCTTCAGCGATACCGGCACGCGTTTGCCCAGCAGTGCCAGCACGCCCAGGGCGAAGGCGATGTCAGTGGCCATCGGGATGGCCCAGCCCGCAACAGCGGCGGGGTTGTCTTTGTTCAGGAACCAGTAGATCAGCGCCGGCACCACCATACCGCCAATCGCAGCAGCACCCGGCAGAACGATCTGCGAAGGTTTGGACAAATGCCCGTCGATGATCTCGCGCTTGACCTCAAGGCCGATCAACAGGAAAAACAGGGCCATCAGGCCGTCGTTGATCCACAGTAGCAAAGGCTTGGCGATTTTCAGCGCGCCAATCTGGGCGACCACCGGGACATCCAGCAAGCCGTTGTACAGATAGGACAACGGCGAGTTGTTGATGATCAGGGCCAGGGCAGCTGCAGCAATCAGCAATAGACCGCTGGCAGCTTCCAACTGAAAGAAACGTGTGAAAGTGCTACGCAGCAAGGGCGATCTCCATCCTGAGGGTTCTGAACAGGGGCACACCCTACCCTGTGAGGATATGCTTTCAAACAAAAACTATATTCTTTTTTGTTATAAGCTGTAACGCTCCTGCGAAATGCAGCCTAGCAGTTATGTGGAAATATTTTGCCTGGCTGTATCTGTTGATGTTGTACGGATTTTCCTAACATGATCCCTTGAATATCGATCTTTTTCCGGGAAAGAACACATGAGTGATCATCGCCTGTGGGCACGTGAAGCCATCCGCATCATTGAGGCCGACTTTCAACGCAGTGCCGATACCCATTTGATCCCGCTTTCTCTGCCTGGATTTCCTCAGGTCGAATTGTATTTCAAGGATGAATCCAGCCACCCCACCGGCAGTCTCAAGCACCGTCTGGCGCGCTCACTGTTTCTGTATGCGTTGTGTAATGGTTGGCTGCGGCCCAATGCCCCGGTGATCGAAGCGTCCAGTGGTTCGACGGCGATTTCTGAAGCTTATTTCGCCCGCTTGCTCGGCCTGCCGTTCATTGCCGTGGTGCCGGCCAGCACCTCCCAGGAAAAAATCGCGCAAATCGCCTTTCATGGCGGTCACAGTCATCTGGTCGAGGATCCGACGCAGCTCTATGCCGAATCCGAACGCCTGGCGCGGGAAACCGGTGGCCACTTCATGGACCAGTTCACCTACGCCGAGCGCGCCACCGATTGGCGCGCCAACAACAATATTGCCGAATCGATCTTCAGCCAGATGCGTTTCGAGCGTTATCCAGAGCCTGCCTGGCTGATCTCAAGCCCAGGTACCGGTGGCACCACCGCAACCCTGGGGCGTTACGTGCGTTATCGCCAGTACGCCACCCGGGTACTGTGTGCCGATGCCGAACGTTCGGTGTTTTTTGATAGTTACATCAGTGGCGATCGCTCGTTGCAGCTCGATTGTGGCTCGCGCATCGAAGGTATCGGTCGACCGCGGGTCGAGGCATCATTTCTGCCGCAGGTGATCGATGCCATGGTCAAGGTCCCCGATGCGCTGTCGCTGGCAGCCATGCATTATCTGGCCGGACGGTTGGGGCGACGCGTGGGCGGTTCCAGTGGTACCAACCTGATCGGTGCCTTGGCGGCAGCTGAGCACATGCAGACAGCAGGGGAGGCCGGATCGATTGTGGCGATTCTTTGTGATGGTGGTGATCGCTATGCGACCAGCTATTACGACGAGAACTGGCTGGCGGCGCAGGGGTTTGAGTTGCACGGATTGATCGAGGCGGTGGCGGCTTGCGTGGAGCGCGGTGAGGCGTTATCTGAGGCGGTGTTGCGCGCGGGGATTTGAAACACGTGTGGGAGCGGATTCATCCGCTCCCACTGCTCGATTAGCCTTTCAAGCCCAACATACTGCGTGCTACCGCTTCGGCAATGCGAATCCCGTCGACACCTGCCGACAGAATCCCACCGGCATAACCTGCACCTTCACCCGCCGGGAACAGGCCCTTGAGGTTCAGGCTCTGCATGCTGGCATCACGGGTGATACGCAGCGGCGACGAGGTACGCGTTTCGATCCCGGTCAACACCGCATCGTGCAGGTTGTAGCCTTTGATCTGACGATCGAAGGCCGGCAGGGCTTCACGAATGGCTTCGATGGCAAAGTCAGGCAGGCTCGGTGCGAGGTCGCCAAGATTGACCCCAGGCTTGTACGACGGCTCGACACTGCCCAGTGCTGTGGATGGCCGACCCGCGACAAAGTCACCGACCAGTTGGGCTGGCGCCTGATAATTACTGCCGCCCAGTACATAGGCATGGGCTTCGAGTTGTTCCTGAAGCTCGATACCGGCCAGCGGGCCACCCGGATAATCCTGCTCCGGGGTAATGCCCACGACGATACCCGAGTTGGCGTTTCGTTCGTTGCGCGAATACTGGCTCATGCCGTTAGTGACCACACGTCCTGGTTCGCTGGTGGCGGCTACCACGGTGCCACCTGGGCACATGCAGAAGCTGTAGACCGAACGACCGTTTTTGGCGTGGTGCACCAGCTTGTAATCGGCGGCACCAAGCTTCGGGTGTCCGGCGTATTTACCCAGGCGTGCCTGATCGATCAACGATTGGGGGTGTTCGATCCGGAAGCCAATGGAAAACGGCTTGGCTTCCATGAACACGCCGCGGGCATGCAGCATGCGGAAGGTGTCACGGGCACTATGGCCCAGCGCCAGGACCACATGCTTGGAATGCAGCTGTTCGCCGCTGGCCAGCACCACTCCATTGAGTTGGCCTTCTTCCATCAACAGGTCGCTGACTTTCTCTTCAAAGCGCACTTCGCCGCCCAGCGCATGGATCTCGTGGCGCATGTTCTCAACCATGCCGGTGAGGCGGAAGGTACCGATGTGCGGTTTGTTGACGTAGAGGATTTCCTCCGGCGCGCCGGCTTTGACGAACTCGTGCAGGACCTTGCGGCCATGGTGCTGCGGATCTTTGATCTGGCTGTAGAGCTTGCCGTCGGAGAAGGTACCCGCACCGCCTTCGCCAAACTGCACGTTCGACTCGGGGTTGAGTACGCTTTTGCGCCACAGGCCCCAGGTGTCCTTGGTGCGCTGGCGGACTTCCTTGCCGCGCTCAAGGATGATCGGCTTGAAGCCCATCTGCGCCAGCAATAGGCCGGCGAAAATCCCGCACGGGCCGAAACCGACGACAATAGGGCGCTCCTGCAGGTCAGCAGGTGCCTGGCCGACCACCTTGTAGCTGACATCTGGCGCGATATTGACGTTATGGTCGTCGGCGAACTTATGCAGCAGTTCGGCTTCGTTGCTGACGTTCAGGTCGATGGTGTAGATGAACAGCATTTCGCTGTTCTTCTTGCGGGCATCATAGCTGCGCTTGAACAGGGTGAAGTCCAGCAACTGCTCGTCGCTGATGCCCAGGCGTTGCACGATGGCCTCGCGCAGGGCTTCATCAGGATGATCCAGCGGCAGCTTCAGTTCGGTGATTCGTAACATGGCAGGGTCCAGTATCCCGGCCATGAACGGCCGGCGGCTTTACACAAACCGCCAAGTATAAGCTGTTCGCTGCCTTTGCAGGCAGGATAAAAGCAAGTGCCGATAATCAGTCGTTGCGTGAGCCACCGTAGTAACCGCAACCGCGCATGGTCTGGCCGTTGACCCGCAGCTCGGCGCTCAGGTGGCTGACAGCGCCGCTCATGCTGTCGACACAGCGTTGCGGAGCGACCCAGAGCTCAACGCGTTGACCGTTGGCCTCGGTGCTGAGGCTGAAACGACCATCGGGCAATTGTTCTTCCAGAAACGGCACGGCCAGTTCCGGCACTCCAGGGCGCGTCAGGACCATGCCCTTACCGCTGGCTTTGAGGTCCCAATCGGGTTCATTGCCGTGTGCGCGAACGGTCAGGCGCTTGAAGTTGGGATCGCTGCAGGCGCTGTTGGAGTGTTCCACGCGGTACAGGCGCTGAACGTTCAGTTGCCCGTCGTTGCCGGCTTTCTGGCTGGCGCCGAGGGTGCCAATGACGTCGGCGAACAGAGTGCCCGGTTCATCGGCGAGGGCGGCAGCTTCCTGCAGCACGCCGGTGTTACCGGCATCGAAGACGGCAAAGTGACGGTTTTCGGTACAGGGTTTGAACAGCAACTGACCGCCTTGGGCGCTCAGTTCGCCCTGCATGCGGGTCATGCCTGCAGTCGAAGCAGCCTGCGGTTTATCGGCCAGCATCTGGCAGCCACCGAACAGGGGCAACAGGGTGACAAGCAACAGCGAAGGGGCGGCACGCATCGAGCAAACTCCAGGGTCTCTACCGAAAGGTGCCGCCACGTTACGCAGGCTGGACGCTGATCACAAGGCCTTAGCCGACATGATAGGTCTGGCCGGTTTGCAGCCCCTCGACGCTCTTGGCGTAGGCCAGTGCTACCTCGGCGCCGGGTACCGGTTTGAAACCGCGAAAGTACGGGGCGTAGGCCGGCATGGCTTCCTCCAGGACATTGGGGCTGATCGAGTTGACCCGTAAACCACGGGGCAGCTCGATGGCGGCGGCCTTGACGAAGGCATCGATGGCGCCGTTGACCAGGCTGGCCGAAGCACCAGTGCGGATCGGGTCATGGCTGGTGATGCCCGTGGTGAAGGTGAACGAACCGCCATCATTGATGAATTCACGACCGATCAGCAGCAGGTTGACCTGGCCCATGAGCTTATCGTTCAGGCCCAGGGCAAAGTGTGCTTCGCTCATCTCGTCCAAGGGGGCAAAGGTGACGTTACCGGCGGCGCAGACCAGGGCATCGAAACGGCCGGTCTGCTGAAACAGGCGGCGGATCGAGGCACTGTCACTGATGTCGACCTGGTAGTCACCGCTGCTGCGGCCGATGCGCAGCACTTCATGGCGTTGCTCCAGTTCTTTGGCCACGGCCGAGCCGATAGTGCCGCTAGCGCCGATCAAGAGGATTTTCATTGAGCCGTTCCTTTATAGATGGTGGGAATCAGGCTCAAGTCTAGGGTGGATTTTTTCTAGGATAAGCGTGCTAATAGGCAACCTTTGGTTTTCATCTGGAAACAATCCATGAGCGAACTGGACGATTTGGCAGCCTTTGCCGTGTTGATGGATTTGGGTAGTTTTACCCAGGCCGCGCAGCAGCTTGGCTGGAGCAAAGGGCAGCTGTCCAAGCGCATCAGTGCTTTAGAAACCAGCCATAGCGTGAAGTTGCTGCATCGCACCACGCGGCGCCTGAGCCTTACTGCCGCCGGGGCGATGTTGTTACCTCAGGCCCAGGCGCTGTTGCGGCAGATGGAAGGCGCCCGGCAAACCCTGGCGATGCTCAAGGATGAATTGGCGGGACCGGTGCGAATCAGCGTGCCGGTATCGCTGGGCGAGACTTTTTTCGATGGATTGTTGCTGGAGTTCGCCGTTTCCTATCCGGACCTGCAAGTGGAGCTGGAGCTGAACAATGGCTACCGTGACTTGCTCGGCGATGGTTTTGATCTGGCGATCCGCACCGAGGTACAGGACGATGCGCGCCTGGTCGCGCGCCCGGTGTTGGCCATGCAGGAGTTGACCTGTGCCAGTCCTGCATACCTGGACCGTCATGGCGAACCGCTCACGCCCGCGCAGCTGAGTGGCCATCGCTGTCTGCTCAATAGCCATTACAGCGGGCGGGAGGAGTGGTTGTATCACCAACAGCATGAGTTGCTGCGTGTGCAGGTCGGCGGCAGTTTTGCCAGTAACCATTACAGCTTGCTGAAGAAGGCTGCACTGCTCGGCGCCGGGATTGCTCGGTTACCGTCCTACATGGTGCACGCGGAACTGGCTGATGGGCGCCTGCAATGGCTGTTGCGTGATTATCAGACCCGCAGTGTACCGTTGTTTCTGGTCCATCCTTATCAAGGCCGGATGCCCAAGCGGGTTCAGGTGCTTACTGATTATCTGCTGCACTGGTTCAAATGCAGCGGCCAGGCGTTACAGGCCTTGTAGCCGCTGCCACCAGGCTGCGATCGGCTGCGAAGCAGTCGTCATCCAGTCACCGTGATGGGCGTAAATGACGGCCGTTTCACGCCCGATCGCAGCCTGGCGGCAGCGGCTACAGGGGCAGCCAGGAGATTTGCTGGCGCCGATCAGCCGCCCAGGTAAGCGTCGCGTACCTTGGGATCGGTCAACAGCGCTTCGCCAGTGCCCTGCATCACCACCCGGCCGTTTTCTAGCACATAGGCACGGTCGGCAACCTTCAGTGCCTGGTTGGCATTCTGCTCAACCAGGAACACCGTCACCCCATCACGGCGCAGTTGCTCGATGATATCGAAGATCTGCTGAATGATGATCGGTGCCAGGCCCAACGATGGCTCGTCGAGCAACAGCAGCTTGGGTTTGCTCATCAACGCCCGGCCAATGGCAAGCATCTGCTGCTCACCACCGGACATGGTGCCGCCACGCTGGGCAAAACGCTCCTTCAGGCGCGGGAACAGTTGCAGGACCTTGTCCATCTGCTCCTGGTAGTCCCCTTTGTTGGTGAAGAAACCGCCCATCGCCAGGTTTTCTTCGACGGTCAGGCGAGCGAACACCCGACGACCTTCCGGCACCACCGCAATGCTTTTGCGCATGATGTGCGAGGAGGGTTGGCCGACCAGCTCTTCGCCCAGGTACTTGATGCTGCCACTGTGCGCTTGGGGCGAGCCACACAAGGTCATCAACAGGGTCGATTTGCCCGCACCGTTGGCGCCAATCAAGGTGACGATCTCGCCCTGGTGGATCTCGACGTTGACGCTGTGCAGCGCCTGGATCTTGCCGTAGAACGTGGAAACGTTTTCAAACTGCAGCATTTACGCTTCCCCCAGGTAGGCTTTGATCACTTCAGGGTTGTCACGGATCTGTTCCGGCGTACCGTCGGCCAGGGGCGTCCCCTGGTTGATCACGACGATATGGTCGGAGATGCTCATGACCAGTTTCATGTCGTGTTCGATCAACAGCACGGTGACGTTGTGCTCTTCACGCAACACGCTGATCAGCGCCTTGAGGTCTTCGGTCTCTTTTGGGTTCAGGCCGGCTGCCGGTTCGTCGAGCATGATGATCCGTGGACGGGTCATCATGCAGCGGGCGATTTCCAGGCGACGTTGCTGGCCGTAGGCAAGTGTGCCTGCAGGACGGTTGGCGAACTCGAACAGGTTGACCTTCTCCAGCCAGTACCGTGCGTACTCTTTCGCTTCGTGCTCGCTGCGACGAAAGCCCGGGGTTTTGAACAGGCCAGCAAAGAAGTTGGTGTTCAGGTGCCGGTGCTGGGCGATCAGCAGGTTTTCCAGCGCGGTCATGTCCTTGAACAAACGCACGTTCTGGAATGTGCGCACCACGCCTTTGCGGGCGATCTCGTGGCCGGCCAGGCCCTGGATCGGCTGGCCGTCGAGCAGGATGGTGCCGGCGCTGGGCTTGTAAAAGCCAGTCAGGCAGTTGAACACCGTGGTCTTGCCGGCACCGTTGGGGCCGATCAACGCCACCACCTGTTTTTCCTTGACGGTCAGGGCCACGCCGTTGACCGCCAACAAGCCGCCGAAGCGCATGCTCAGGCCGCTGACTTGCAGAATTTCGCGGCTCATCGACGCAGCTCCATATGGGGACGTTGCATAGGCAGCAGGCCTTGCGGACGCCAGATCATCATCAACACCATCAGCGCACCGAACATCAACATGCGGTACTCGCTGAACTCGCGCATCAACTCAGGCAGCAGGATCATCACGATGGCCGCGAGAATCACGCCCAACTGCGAACCCATACCGCCCAGCACGACAATGGCGAGGATGATCGCCGACTCGATGAAGGTGAACGACTCCGGCGTCACCAGGCCTTGGCGCGCGGCGAAGAAGCTACCGGCGAAACCGGCGAAGCAGGCACCGAGGGTGAACGCCGAGAGTTTGATCACGGTGGGGTTCAGACCCAACGCACGGCAAGCGATCTCGTCTTCACGCAGCGCTTCCCAGGCACGACCGATGGGCATGCGCAGCAAGCGGTTGATCACGAACAGCGCCAGCAGGGCCAGCAGCAGGGCAACCAGGTAGAGGAAGATCACCTTGTTGATCGAGTTGTATTGCAGACCAAAGAATTCGTGGAAGGTCTGCATGCCTTCGGCGGCCTTGCGTTCAAAGGTCAGGCCGAAAAAGGTGGGCTTCTCGATGTTACTGATGCCGTTCGGACCGCCGGTCAAACCGGTGAGGTTACGCAGGAACAGGCGGATGATCTCACCGAAACCCAAGGTCACGATCGCCAGGTAGTCACCGCGCAAGCGCAATACCGGGAAGCCGAGCAGGAAACCGAAGGTCGCCGCCATCATGCCGGCGATCGGCAGACAGATCCAGAAGCTCCAGCCAAAGTAGTGCGACAGCAGGGCGTAGCTGTAGGCGCCGACGGCGTAGAAGCCGACATAGCCCAGGTCGAGCAGGCCAGCCAGACCCACCACGATGTTCAGGCCCAGGCCCAGCAACACGTAGATCAGGATCAAGGTAGCGATGTCGACTGCGCCGCGTGAGCCGAAGAACGGCCAGACCAGCGCCAACACGATCAGCCCCATGATCACCCAGCGTTGCGTCTTGGGCAGGGTCAGGAAGTTGCTCATGGCGGGCGAGATCAACTTGCGGTCCGAGCGCCGACTGGTTACCGCGCTCCATTGCTTGTCGAACAAGACGCGCAAGAACATCAGCACCGAACACACGGCGATGACCGTGAGGGTGAAAGGCCCTTGGCTGTGAACGATCAGGTTGATGCCGTCGATGCTGAGTTTCAGGCCAAGCACCGGGAAGGCGACGGCCCAGACCAGCAAGGCGCTGAAGAACGCCTGTTTGAGATTTTTGTTCATACTTTTTCAACCTCCGGACGGCCGAGGATGCCGGTCGGACGGAACAACAGCACCAGAACCAAGAGACCGAAAGCCACCACGTCCTTGTACTGGTCGCCGAAGATGTCGGCGCCGAACGCTTCGGCCACACCCAACACCAGCCCCCCGAGCATGGCACCCGGAATACTGCCGATGCCGCCCAGCACCGCCGCGGTGAAGGCCTTCAGGCCCACCAGGAAGCCAGCGTTGGGGTTGATCACGCCGTACTGCATGCTCAGCAGTACCGCCGCCACGGCCGCCAGGGCGGCACCGATGACGAAGGTCAGGGCGATGATGTTGTTGGTATTGATGCCCAACAGGTTGGCCATCTTGATGTCTTCGGCGCAGGCGCGACAAGCGCGCCCCAGGCGAGAGCGGGAGATGAACAGGGTCAAACCGGTCATGGCCACCAGGGTGACGATGAAAACCAGGATCTGCATGTAGGAGATCAGCACTTCCTCTGCGCCGCCTGGGCCGAAGGAGATGCTCCCCGGGATCAGGTTGGGGATGGACTTGTCCTTAGAGTCCTGGGATAGCAATACGGTGTTCTGCAGGAAAATCGACATACCAATGGCAGAAATCAGCGGGATCAGCCGGTTGCTGTTACGCAAAGGGCGGTAGGCGACCCGTTCGATACTGTAGCCATAGGCACTGGTGACGAAGATCGTGGCGACGAAGGCGACGGTCATCAATATCGGCAGTGAATCGATACCCATCATGGCCAGCCCGGCAAGGGCAATGAAGGCCACGTAGGAACCGATCATGTAGACCTCGCCATGGGCGAAGTTGATCATTCCAATGATGCCGTAAACCATTGTGTAGCCAATGGCTATCAAGGCATAGGTGCTGCCAATGGTCAGACCATTAACCAGCTGTTGGAAGAAGTGATAGATCTCAGGCATTACAGCGCTCCTAAAAACCCGATACGCATTTCACTGGTGGGCTTGACCCGGCTCGCTCGGGTGGTCTTGAGCCACGTCGACGCAGGCACTGCCAGAGAACCGCTGGTGACGGTTTTAAGATTTTCAGGTGAACCTGCCCCCGGATCGCGGGAGTCAGGCCCATGAACCTCGTAAAACAAAGCCCACTGCTCGCACAGTGGGCTTGTAGTCATATAGTCAGACGGGATTACTGAGGGGAAACTTCGGTTTTAGGTTTGCCGAAATGCCATTCGTAGACCACGAATTTGAAGTCTTTCAGGTCGCCGTTCTTGTCGTACGACAGATCGCCAGTCGGGGTCTTGAAGGTGCCAGCATGGATGGCTGCAGCCACCTTGTCGGTGTCTTCAGACTTGGCGGCTTCGATGCCTTTGGCAATCAGCTCGACAGCGGAGTAGGCCGGGAACACGAACGGGCCGCTTGGGTCTTTGCCATCGGCTTTGATAGCGTCGACGATGGCCTTGTTCTCAGGCTCGGCATCGAAGGACTTGGGCAGGGTCACCAGCAGGCCTTCGGAAGCGCCTTGAGCAATCTGCGAGATGGAGTCGTTGCCAACGCCTTCAGGGCCCATGAACTTGGCGTTCAGGCCTTTTTCTTTGGCTTGACGCAGGATCAGGCCCAGCTCTGGGTGGTAGCCGCCGTAGTAGACGAAGTCGACATTGGCTTGCTTGAGTTTCTGGATGATCGAGGAGAAGTCCTTGTCACCGGCGTTCAGACCTTCAAAGACGGCAACCTTGGTGCCTTTGTCTTCCAGGGTTTTCTTCACGGCAGTGGCGATGCCTTCACCGTATTGCTGCTTGTCGTGCAGCACGGCAACCACTTTCGGTTTGACGTGGTCGGCGATGTAGTTGCCGGCGGCGGGGCCTTGAGCGCTGTCCAGACCGATGGTGCGGAAGATCAGCTTGTAGCCACGGGAGGTGATTTCCGGGCTGGTAGCAGCCGGGGTAATCATGATCACGCCTTCGTCTTCATAGATGTCGGACGCGGGTTGGGTGGAGCTGGAGCACAGGTGGCCGATTACGAACTTGACGCCATCGTTGACCACTTTGTTGGCCACCGCAACGGCCTGTTTCGGGTCGCAGGCGTCGTCGTATTCTTTGGCTTCGAGCATCTTGCCGTCGACGCCGCCCTTGGCGTTGATGTCTTTGATGGCCTGTTTTGCACCGATGAACTGCATGTCACCGTACTGAGTAACCGGACCGGTTTTCGGGCCGGCGATGCCGATTTTGATGGTATCGGCTGCAAACGAATGGCTGGCAACCCCGGCCAGAACCATTGCGGCAAACAGCTTGGAAATCTGCTTAGTAGCCTTACTCATAGTGCTCCACTCATTCTGTTGTAATTTTTATAGTCCTGCGGCCAGAGCGTGAGGACCGGATTGCTCCGAAATGGCCCTGGCAACTGTACCGGTACAGTGTAGAGCGCTGCTTTGTCGCTTGAAAAGCAGGCCCGCGGGGACAAATTCGGCGCGTGTCGCTTAATTGACAGAAACGTACAGGAAAGCGGCTTGGTCTCGCCCTATTGCAAGCGGCCATCCTTTGCTTTCAAGTCCTTTTCGATCAATTACTTATTTGAAACCGGGTTTTTCTGCAAAAATACCGACCTCTTAAAGTAGTCGAATTATTTCTGGCAGGAACCCATGACTGATCAACCAAGCACCCTCTATGCCAAACTGCTCGGCGAGACCGCAGTAATCGAGTGGAAAGCCCTGGAGCGTTTTTGGGCCAAGGGTGACCTGATTTGGGTCGACCCGAGCCTGGACCTGATTGAAGTTGCACAGGCAATGGCCGAAAACCGTGGCGAAACCTTTGCCGCATGGCGCAATGCTGGCACTGTCGGCCCGGTGTCTGCCGAGCAGGCGCTAGACCTTCAGAGCCGCGATCCAGAGATCTGGGCCGTGGTGGTTTCACCGTTTATTGTGATTCAAGAAAAGAAAAAAACCTGAGTGCGCTCCAGATTGGTGCGCGAAAACGAGCAGTGAGCAGATTTTGGTGCGCGGGACTGTTCAGCGAGGGTGGCTGTTGGTAACAGTTGAGTGTGCTTAACGTTAACGGTAACAACCCGTGGGAGCGGATAAATCCGCTCCCACAAGGCTGAATAAGACCTCAGCTCAATAATCCACTTTGCCGGTATGGCTGTTGAGCGAGATGACCCGCGTCTTGCCGATCCGGTGGCGGAAGATCTCGCGCAGGTATTTCACCGCCTTCTTGACGCATTCACGCGACAGGCGAATGTCATTGATCGAGACGAACTTGCTCTTGTCATTGATCAGTTCGCGGTATTTTTTCTCGTACATCGGCTTGATCGCGTACCAGTTGGTATCAAGGATCTTCGCCGGGTTCTCGAACTCGTTGAGCAGGTCGTCGATGCGGTCTTCGTCGAACTCATCGCTGGTGATGAACTCAAGGATGGCGTTATCCAGGGTATCGTCGAAGCGGTATGGGTTACGCGCAAAGCAACGCTTGATGAAGGCCACGATCAAGGTCAGGAAGTCGTCTGACAGGCACGGGCTCTTGGCAATCAGTGTCGTCAGCGACAGGTTCGCCGATGCACCGATCACCAGGGCATAGCGCTTGAGGGTGGTGTTGGGAAACAGGCTGTTGAGGTGCGTCTTGAGCCGGTTCAGGTCCATGTACGAGAGCTTGTAGTCCTTGGGCAGCGAGACGATCGACACCACCGACGAGCAATTCTTGAAAAAGTGCAGGTCATGCAGGGCGGCGGCGTCATAGCCGGATGCCTTGTACTGCTCAAGGGCTGCACGATAGCGCTTCGACTCGATCGGCAGCAGGCTGATGCCTTCGATGGCCTGGGTCACTTTATTGAAGTGCGGCAGGTCGATGGAGCGGAAGAACAGGTCGTCGATGTTCAGCCGCGGCTGGTCCTTCTCGAACACTTTGAATTTTTCTGAGTTCGGCGACGGCTGTTCCGGTACCACCGATTCGGCATAGGCAATGGCCACAGGGCCGGCCAAGCTCATGAACAGGTCGTTGGCATCCAGGCGAATGGTTTCGCCGATATCGATACCGGCGCGGCGGAAGTAGTTCTGGTCGTAGTCGGTGGTCACCGCCTGGGCAGTGAGGATGTTGAAGATCTGCTGGGAAATGTACTGGTTGGCATGCTTTTCCATGGCATTGACATCAATGTTCTGGATGTTGCCGTCATCATTCTCTTCGGCGTAGCGCATGATGTCGTTGGAAATCAGCATCATCGCGTTCCACGGGCGGATGCGTCCCATGACGCTGGCTTCGCTGCTGTCTTCATTGTCGAAGTTATAGGAGAAGTCCCATTCTTCCGACAGGTACTTACACAGCAGGCGTCCAGCGTTGATGTGCAGGGCTTCTGACATTTCGCTGCGATGGTCGGAAATGTTCGGCAGTACGCAAATGCCACTGGTGAAAATCGGCTCGAACACAAACGAATGCCCGCTCTTGCCGTCGTTTTCATCGGCAGGCTTGGTGTCGAATGTCTTGTTCATGTAGGAGTACTGCTGGGCCAGGCCGAACTCCGAGGCCATGCCCGAACCAGTACCGCCACCGGCGCTGAATATGTAGAAGTACAAGCGCGACTGGTTGGCCTTGATCCCGCAGGAGTCGATCAGGTAAGAGTGAATCAGCTTCCAGTCTGCACTGGAAAAACGATGGGTTTCCTTGTTGAGGATGATCTTGGCCAGATACTGGCCGAGGATCGGCGCATTGCCTGCGCCCCCGGCATGGACTTCCGAGAGGTCCATGATCTTCATTTTGCTGTAGTCGCGGATGAAACCGCTTTTTTCACCCTTGCGCGAGAAGCGAATGCGACCGGCAATGTCCTTGTCCAGGTCCCCCAGCATCACCAGCGGTTCAACCAAGAATACCGGCTTGCTGCCTTTGTTCTGCACCAGGCGCAGGTTGTTGCGAATCCAGCGCGCCGGGCTGTAGTTGGGCTCGCTGCCAGCGCGGTCATCATTGTTGAATTCGTTGAGGTAAAAGGTGCGGGCGTTGTATACAAGTTCGGCGACATCCAGGGCGATGTTCGAGCCGCAACGACCCAGGCCAATCAGGCAAACCGAGGGAAACTGCTGATCCAGGCGTAGCTGGCTTTCGTCCTCAACATGGCTGCTGGGCGGAAACACCAGATCACGCAGGCCGTCGAGGTTGTCGAGGATGCGCTGGATATCGGTCTCGGTGAAATACAGGTACTGCTGCGGATTAAGCGCTCGCGGGCTGTAGAATTCTTTGGAGCCTGAAGCACTGAACGCGGGAGTGGATGACGTCAGCTCGGAAACCGCGTTGGCAGAAGTAGTCTTGGAGGTCATTTTGCGCCATTTGCCTGGGGGTGGGTGGCTGTTCTAGTAGATATCATAGAGCCATCACTGGATAAGTTTCGCGACTTTATCAGTGCGCATTTGGCGTGAGCGATAGGGGGTTACCCTAGTGCCGTAGGAGTTTTCCTTGTCACGCCTGCAACTGAATCGTCCAATCATTGAACTTCTTTAATCTGCCTGGAGCTGTAC
The DNA here is from genome assembly GCF_002845275.2 of Pseudomonas sp. S06B 330. Taxonomy (NCBI): domain Bacteria; kingdom Pseudomonadati; phylum Pseudomonadota; class Gammaproteobacteria; order Pseudomonadales; family Pseudomonadaceae; genus Pseudomonas; species Pseudomonas tussilaginis. The sequence goes on from NZ_CP088149.1 coordinate 1,399,872, forward strand.
ATGAGCACTGCACGTCCTTCACTGGGGTTTGCCGGAATCGGTCTGATGGGGTTACCGATGTGTCGGCGCTTGTTGGCGGGGGGATATCCGCTGACGGTCTGGAACCGCTCACCGGACAAATGCGCAGCCTTGGTAGAGGCGGGCGCTCGACAGGTGTCGACGCCGGCCGAGCTGTGTCAGGCGGCTGATCTGGTGCTCTTGTGTCTGGCCGACACGGCTGTGGTGCGTGAGGTGGTGTTTGGCCCCGAAGGCATTGCCAAGGGCGCTAAAGCCGGGCAGTTGCTGGTGGACTTTTCCAGCCTGGAGCCGACCGCGACCCGCGAGATGGCCGCCGAACTTGCCGCCCTCAGTGGTATGAGCTGGCTTGATGCGCCGGTCTCAGGCGGTACGCCGGGCGCCGAAACGGGCAGTCTGGCGATCATGGTCGGTGGCAATGCCGCGGACCTTGAGCGTGTGCGCCCGGTGCTGCTGACCCTCGGTCAACGGGTCACCCACATGGGGCCGGTGGGGGCAGGGCAGGTGACCAAGGCCTGCAACCAGATGATCGTGGCGTGTAATGCGCTGGTGATTGCCGAAGTAGTGGCGCTTGCCGAGCAATCCGGCGTCGATGCCAGTTTGCTTGCCGAAGCCCTGGCTGGCGGCTTTGCCGACTCCAAGCCGTTGCAGATCCTCGCACCACAAATGGCCGAAAGCCGCTTCGAGCCGGTCAAGTGGCACGTGCGGACCTTGCTCAAAGATCTGGATACGGCGGTGAAATTCTCGCGCGAACAGGGCTCGGCAACGCCGATCAGCGGCCTCGCCGCACAGCTGATGCGCCTGCATGCAAGTCAGGGCTATCTGCAAAAAGATCCGGCGACACTGATTGAACAGTACCGGCGTAAGGATTGAAGCTGGCCAGCGACGGCTCATGGCGCTGGTCGAGCCGACTGAGGATTGTACGCAGCTCACCCAAAGGCACCGGGCGGCTGAGCAGATAACCCTGAACGAAGTCGCACCCTTGTTGGGCGAGAAACTGGTATTGCTCCATGCTTTCCACGCCTTCAGTGATCACTTGTAGGTGGAGGGTGTGGGCCATGATGATGATTGCTTGAACAATCTCCATGTCCTCTCGGCAGCGCGGCACATCCTGAATGAACGAGCGATCGATCTTCAGGGTGTCCAGCGGCAGGCGCTTGAGATAAGCCAGTGATGAATAGCCCGTGCCAAAGTCATCGATCGACAACGACACGCCCAGCGCGCGAACGTCCTTGAGCAAAGCGATGGTGCTGTGAATGTTGCCCATCAGTGCGTTTTCGGTGACTTCCAACTCCAGCTGAGAGGCGGCCAGCCCGGCGTGTTGCAGGGCATGCTCAACTTCCCTGGCCAACGCTTCGCAGCCTAATGTCAGGGCCGAGCAATTGACCGTGACCTTTAACCCGGCGTATCCATGGCGATTCAATTGGGCCAGGTCTGTACAGGCATGGCGTAGTACCCACAGGTCAAGATCGGTGATCAGCCCATTGGCTTCGGCAATGCCGATAAAGCGGTCCGGGCTGAGCAAGCCGTGTTGTGGGTGCTGCCAGCGTACCAAGGCTTCAAGCTTGGCCACCTGACCGGTATGCAGGTCGAAAATCGGTTGGTAATGAATGCGCAGTCCCCGTTCTTCAAGCAGGGCGATACGTAGCTCTTCTTCCAGTTGCAGCTCCAGCGTAGCGCGAGTCTTAAGGGCGCTGTTGAAGAAATTAAGGCTGTTGCGTCCACACCCCTTGGACTGATACAGCGCCAGGTCCGCATTCTTGAGCAGTTCATCACAGCTGCGACCGTCGTCAGGAAAGATGCTGATACCGATGCTGGTGGTCATGACCATGCGCCGCCCGGCCAGGTCAATCGGCTCTTTCATTTTTTGCATGATGCGCTGAGCGAGGTGCCGGGCTTCTTCACGGTTGTTCAGGGCGATGAGGATGCAGAATTCGTCGCCGCCGAAACGGGCAACCACATCCTGACTGCGGGTCGCCGCCTTGATGTAGCCGGCGATAACCTTGAGCAGCTCATCGCCAGCATCATGACCGAGGCTGTCATTGATGCGTTTGAAATGATCAATGTCGAGGAACATCACCGCCAACATGCCCTCATTGACACTCTGCTCGGCTAGGCGCTCGGCAAATACCTGATTGAAGCCGCGGCGGTTGATCAGGTTGGTCAGGGCGTCGTAATGAGCAGCCTGTTGCAGCGATACCCGTGCCTGGTCTAGCTGGCTGAGCAGAACGTTCACCCGACGCAGATCGTGCTCCTTGCTCTGCAGCTTTTGGTCGGACAGCGCTGCGCTGATGCTGCTGGCGCTGACTAGCAGCGTGATGAAGGCAATGGTCAGGCTCAGTTGCAGGTTATTGTCAGCGCTCGGCAGGGTCACGGTGGCATCGGCGGGGATGATTAAGGTCATGCCCCACATGCTGATGAAGTGGGTGGCGAAAATCCCCCCGGCCAGCAGCAGGCTAGCGCCGTACTTGAGCAATTGATGGAGCGTGCCGCTGCCATAGCGAAAGTAGCGGGCCAGCACCAGCGCCAGCAGGCTGGTACAGATGGCAACGGCAATAGAAGCAGCGAACATGTCTGGGCGATAGATTTGTTGGGCATTGGAACGCATGGCAGCCATGCCGGTGTAATGCATCGCGGCGATACCCAGGCCGATGCAAACAGCCGCCTGAAGGAAATGCCGGGCGCGAAGATCCCGCAAGCCCAGGGTATTCATCGCCAACCAGCCAGCGAACAGCATGACCGCCAACGACAGGCCGGTCAGGGCGAAGTCGTAGTGCACTTCAATGGGTGCCTGAAACGCCAGCATGCTGATGAAATGCAGCGCCCAGACTCCGCCAGCCAGGCAGCAGGCACCGAGCAGTCGCCATTGTCGCTGGGCTGCTGGGTGTTCCACATGGTTCAGGCGTTCGGCCATGCTCAGGGTGGCGTAGCTGCCTGCGCCAGCTACCAGAAAAGCCAGTACTACCAGGTAAGGGTTGTAATGGCACTCAAGGATGATCTGTCCGGTTGCCGGAAGTTCGGCGAGCAAATGTAGCCCCAGCCACTCCATAGCTTGCCTCTTTGTCGAGTTTTCACTCGTCCCCCAGAAGCCTGTCTGGAGACCGTTCTGGAGGAGTATAGAAAGCGCGCATTAACCTATCCTGATTAATGGCACTTTGATTCTACGATTTGGGCATTGGGGCAATAGCGAGGGGTTCTAAAGCGCTAACGCGTCGCCGACTCCCACAGGGCTGTGGGAGCCGGCGTTGGCGGCGATGGGCCGGTCCGCGTTCGGTGTGCAGCAACCCTTGGGGTTAGCCGGCTACCAGCACGCGGATCGCTTCCAGGCGCAGCGCTGCTTTTTCCAGCATCGCCAAACCTTGTTCGCGCTGCTTGCGCAAGGCGTCGATCTCGCTGTCGCGCACGCTTGGGTTGACTGCCTGCAGTGCGGTAAGGCGGGCCAGCTCTTCGTCGGTTTCTGCCGCCAGACGACGTTGCGCTTCGGCCACTCGCTCGGCATGGCGCGGCATGATCTTGGCTTCACCGCTGTTGATCCGCGGCGTCAACACATCACGTTGGGCCTGGATGAACTTGTTGGCACTGGCTTTGGGCACGCTCTCGAGCTGGTCATTGAGGGTCTCGAAAGACACTCGCGAGGCCAAGTCGTTGCCATTGGTGTCGAGCAGGCAGCGCAGCGCAGCTGGTGGCAAGTAGCGGCCCAGTTGCAGGGCGCGTGGCGCGACCACTTCACTGACATAGAGCAGCTCAAGCAGCACGGTACCGGGCTTGAGCGCCTTGTTTTTTATCAGCGCTACAGCGGTGTTGCCCATCGAACCGGACAGCACCAGGTCCATGCCACCCTGGACCATCGGGTGCTCCCAGGTAATGAATTGCATGTCTTCGCGAGACAGTGCCTGGTTGCGGTCGTAGGTGATGGTGACACCTTCGTCGTCGCCCAATGGGAAGCTGGCGTCGAGCATTTTTTCGCTCGGCTTGAGGATCAGGGCGTTTTCCGAATGGTCTTCGCTGTCGATGCCGAAGGCGTCGAACAAGGTTTCCATGTAGATCGGCAGAGTGAATTGATCATCTTGCTCAAGGATCGCCTCGACCAACTCCTGACCTTCGCCAGCACCACCGGAGTTGAGTTCCAGCAGGCGGTCGCGACCGCTGTGCAGCTCGGCCTCCAGACGCTCGCGTTCGGCGCGGGCCTCATCGACCAGCGCTTGCCACTCACCGTCGTCACCGCTTTCGAGCAGCGGCAGCAGGCGCGGGCCGAACTGATGCTGCAAGGCGTTACCGGTTGGGCAGGTGGCCAGGAAGGCGTTGAGAGCCTGGTCGTACCATTGGAACAAGCGCTCTTGTGGGCTGTTCTGCAGGTACGGTACGTGCAGTTCAATGATGTGTTTCTGACCGATACGGTCGAGACGGCCGATACGCTGCTCGAGCAGGTCAGGGTGAGCCGGCAGGTCGAACAGCACCAGGTGGTGGGCGAACTGGAAGTTACGGCCTTCACTGCCGATTTCCGAGCAGATCAGCACCTGGGCGCCGAATTCCTCATCGGCGAAGTAGGCGGCAGCACGGTCGCGCTCAAGAATGCTCATGCCCTCATGGAACACCGTGGCCGGAATGCCGGAGCGTACGCGCAGGGCGTCTTCCAGATCCATGGCGGTTTCGGCGTGGGCGCAGATCACCAGGACCTTGACCCGCTTGAGCATCTTCAGGGTATCGATCAACCAGTCGACCCGAGGGTCGAAACGCCACCAGCGTTCTTCCTCTGTGCTGTCGCCCTGGGATTGGAATGCCACTTCGGGATACAGCTCGGCATGCTCGCCCAGCGGCAGCTCCATGTACTGATCGGGGCTTGGCAGCGGATAAGGATGCAGATTGCGCTCAGGGAAGCCCTGGACGGCGGCACGCGTGTTGCGGAACAGGACGCGGCCGGTGCCGTGGCGATCGAGCAGTTCGCGAATCAGGCGTGCGCTGGCCTGGGTATCACCGTCGTTGACAGCGGCCAGCAAGGCCTCGCCTTCAGCACCGAGGAAACCTTCGATGGTGGCGTGGGCTTTGGTCGACAGGCGACCTTCGTCGAGCAGCTCCTGGACTGCTTCGGCCACCGGGCGATAGTGCTCGCTTTCGGCGCGGAAAGCGGCCAGGTCATGGAAACGGTTTGGATCGAGCAGGCGCAGGCGGGCGAAGTGGCTGTCCTGGCCCAACTGTTCAGGCGTCGCGGTCAGCAGCAGTACACCCGGAATAACCTGGGCCAGTTGCTCGACCAGCAAATATTCAGGGCTGGCCTGTTCTTCATGCCAGACCAGGTGATGGGCTTCGTCGACCACCAGCAGGTCCCAGCCGGCGGCAAACAGCGCGTCCTGGGCCTTTTCGTCTTCGCGCAACCACTCCAGGGCGACCAACGCCAGCTGGGCATCCTCAAACGGGTTGCTGGCATCGCTTTCGATAAAGCGCTCGGCGTCGAACAGGGCGACCTGCAGGTTGAAGCGCCGGCGCATTTCTACCAGCCACTGGTGCTGCAGGTTCTCTGGAACCAGGATCAGTACACGGCTGGCACGGCCGGAGAGCAACTGACGATGGATCACCAGGCCCGCTTCGATGGTTTTGCCCAGGCCCACTTCGTCCGCCAGCAATACCCGCGGGGCAATACGGTCGGCTACTTCGCGAGCGATATGCAACTGGTGGGCAATCGGTTGGGCACGGGTGCCGCCCAGGCCCCACAATGAGGACTGCAATTGGCGGCTGGTGTGTTCCAGAGTGTTGTAGCGCAGGGAAAACCACGGCAACGGGTCGATCTGGCCGGCAAACAGACGGTCACTGGCCAGACGGAACTGAATGAAGTTCGACAGCTGGGTTTCCGGCAGGGTGCACGGTTGGTTTTGCCCATCAAGGCCATGGTAGACCAGCAGGCCGTCGACATCGTCGACCTCGCGCACGGTCAGCTTCCAGCCTTCGAAATGGGTGATCTGGTCGCCAGGCGAGAAGCGCACCCGGGTCAGGGGCGCATTGCGCAGGGAGTACTGGCGGGTGTCGCCAGTGGCCGGGTAGAGCACGGTCAATAAGCGGCCGTCCTGTGCCAGAACGGTCCCCAGACCTAGCTCGGCTTCGCTGTCGCTGATCCAGCGTTGCCCCGGTTGATACTGCTGCGCCATACTGCCTGACTCCCGCCATGAAAAGCCGACTATCTTAACGGATAGGACTGTGCAGACCAAAGAGTCTAGCAATTTCAGCGACGAAAACTGCTGTCGCCAGTGAGGGCCGTGACATCCATGCGTTCAAAACCGTTATGTGTACCCCGTTTTTTGCTCCTTGGCGGCCTTTCGTTGCTGGCTGCCTGTGACTCACCCCGCTTCGAAGTGCTGGCGCCGTTGCCCACGCAACAGCTCGATGCTTTGGGTATTCAGTCACCGGTGCAGGCTGTGCACTATCGTGATCGCGAGGGTGAAGCGCTACTGGTGCTCAGCCGTAACGACGATCAGGTGCGTGACGCAGAAAGCGGCGAAGACCTTGATCGGGTGTTGCTCACTGCGACCCTGTACGGGCGAGCTGCAGGCAATGACGAGTTCAAGGCCCGCTGGAAGATCGAACATGAAACCGACTGCTCCGGGCTGGATCTGGATGTCGGCTTCTATACCGATGTCAGCGGTGCCAGTGACTTGAACAGTGATGGTGTGGCCGAGCTAACAGTAGCCAGTCATGCCTTCTGTGGCGGTGGGGTCGATTCCCATGAGTTGCGCGTGGAGCTGCGGGAAGGGCAGGCCAGGTACGCCATTGTTGGTCAGTCGTTGATTACGCCGCCAGGCGAAGCGCCTTTTGGCGGTGAACGCGAAGACAGCCCTTCATTGCAATCGGCACCGGCTGTACTGCGCGGGCATCTGGATAGCGTATGGAACAAGGTGCTCACCCGCCCCTGGAGCGAAATTGCCCCGGCACCTGAGGACAGCGACGAGCCTTAACGGCTCAGACGCTATACTCCGGGCACCGGAGGCTGTGATGCGCTCCACAATATTATTGATTGTCAGCTCAAGGCCATCGGTGGCGAGCCGACACAGAGGCGACAGGAGATCTCCCCCATGCTGCCGCCCATCATTCCGCTCAGTGCCGCCCCAGTGACATCGCAACTGGACCCGGTCAAGCCGACCCCCGATATCAAGCCGGTGGTGCCCGCGCAACCGGCCTCCAGTGAGGGCGCCATTGACCTGAAACATCGTGATCCGGAGAAAGCAGCGCTGCTCCTGCGTGAAGAGCAACGCCGTCAACAGGGCCGCCGCCAGTCAAGCCGGGATGATGAACTTTATCAGCCATTGCCGGGTGATGAGGTCAATGCCGACAACACCGTACCGGTCGCGCCGCTGATGGGCGAACAGCCGCGTCAGGGGCTGTTGGTCGATATCGAAGTCTGAAGAGCCGTTCAGTCACTGGTCAGCGAAGGTAACAGCCTTCATTATTGCAGGATCGCCATCCGCTTCCTGAGCCAGAACATGAGCCAAGATGACAACCTGATCGACCTCAGCGCCGAGCGCGCTCGACGTGTCCACGACCTCAATGAAAAACGCCTGAACGAAGTACGCCAGGCATTCGAGCAGGCCATGCCGTTGGGCAAGGCCAAGAAAAAGCCCAAGGGCAAACCCAAGAAGCGTTGAAAACTTGATGCAGGTCAACCCTGCACCCGCCTTTCGCGCCCGGCTCCGGGCGCTATTGACCTCGGTCAATTTCCTTCCGCCAGCCATTGGTTACCTTGAGCCCATCAGACAGGGGACAGGCGAATGGAGGCCGATATGTTCTTCGATAATGTGGTTATCGCTGGAGTGATTACAGTCGGCCTTATGCTGCTGTTCTTTGTCGGTTTCGGAATTTTCATCTGGAGGGATTCGAACAAGCGCAAACAGCGCTGATTCTTCCGGTACACGAGCACGCAAGGCATTTAGGGCGACTTCGGTCGCCCATTTTTTTGTCCGCAAGAAACCTTTCCGCTTTACTGGACTCTTATTAGTTAGCTAGCTAATAATCTGTGTCCGATGTTTTCTGCCCATCCTGTCTATCGTTACATCACTGTTACCCAAGGTTCGTCTCGTGCCCATCACTTTGCAGGCCCTGTTGGCGCCCAATAAACTCGCCGTGCAATTTGCGATCAAAACCCTGCTGGGCGGTGGCCTGGCCTTGTGGCTGGCTCTGCGCTGGGGCCTGGAGCAACCGGCCTGGGCGCTGATGACGGCGTTCATTGTGGCTCAGCCGTTGTCCGGCATGGTCTTGCAGAAAGGCCTGGCACGGCTGTGCGGTACCTTGGTTGGTACGGTCATGTCGGTGCTGTTCATCGGCTTGTTTGCTCAGACGCCCTGGTTGTTTCTGCTGGCCCTGGCACTGTGGCTGGCGCTGTGTACCGCATGTTCGACATTATTGCGCAGTGCCTGGGCCTATTCGTTTGTATTGGCCGGTTACACCGTGGCGATCATTGCGTTACCGGCGATCAGTCATCCGCTGGCCGTGTTCGATCAGGCGGTGGCGCGCTGCACCGAGATCTGCCTGGGGATTGTCTGCGCCACCGTGACCAGCGCGGTGCTCTGGCCCATGCGCGTTGAACAACAGCTTAGTGGTCAGGCGCACCAAGCCTGGATCAGTGGCTTGCAGGCGGCCAGCGCGACATTGACCGGCGAAGCCCAGGCACGTAAAGGCCTGCTGGAGATTCTCGGGCGGATTGTCGCGGTTGACGCACAACGTGAGCATGCCTGGTTCGAGGGCAGTCTTGGCCGACAGCGGGCCAGGGCTATCCGCGGCTTGAGTCAAAAATTGCTGATTCTTTTGCGCATCGCCCGGTCGGTAAGGCGCCAGTGGCAGCAATTGGATGAGGTTCAGGCGCAACATCTGCAACCGTGGTTGGACGAGGTCCATGACGCCCTGTGCGCACCCGACCAGGCCGGCCTGTTAGTGCTGCGCCAACGGATCTGGGATGCGGCGCACGATGAGCGCATCAGCTCGGCCGAACACTATTGCCTGGCCCGCCTGACGTTATTGCTCGACAACGCCATGGCCGCAACCTTGGCCCTGCGGGCGGTGGAGGAGGGCAAAGCGCCGGTGGATGCCCCTGATAGTCTCGCTGCGCACCGTGATCTGCCCCTGGCACTGTTGTTCGGTTCGCGCAGCGCCCTGGCGTTTCTGGCCATGGCTAGTTTCTGGTTGGCCACCGCATGGCCCGCAGCCCCTGGCGGGCTGGTACTGACCTGTGTGGTATGCAGCCTGTTTGCCAGCCGCGAGAACGGCGCCCAGATAGGCATGAGCTTCTTGCGGGGGATACTCCTGGCCATACCGGTGGCATTTTTCGTTGGGCAGATTCTGCTGCCACAGTGGAGTGGCTTTGCCATGTTGTGCATGGCCATGGGTGTGCCCTTGTTCTTTGGCGCCTTGGGGATGGCCAATCCGCGCATCGGGGCCACGGCCACTTCTTATTGCCTGCATTTCATTGTCCTGGTGGCGCCTCTCAACACTATGGAGTTTGAAGTCGCGACCTTTCTCAACAGCGCTCAGGCAATGTTGATGGGGGTAGGCGCAGCAGTCCTGGCGTTCAAGTTGCTGGTGCTGCACAACCCGGCCTGGCACGGCCGGCGCCTGCGTGCGGCAACCCAGAGTGACCTGGTACGCCTGACTCGCCGCGACCTGCGCGGGGCTGAAACCTGGTTCGGGGGGCGCATGGCCGACCGCTTGTTGCAAATGGCGCGGCACTATTCGGCCTTGACCGAGCCGCAGCGCCAGCGTTGGGATGATGGTATTCATGGCCTGGATATCGGTGATGAGCTGTTGCACTTGCGCCATTGTTTGGCAGTTGCGCAGGCGCCGATCGGCAACGCCGAGCGCGATTACCTGCAGCAACTGGAAAGCGTGCTTTCACGGGGACCGGCGCCGGGCAGAGGCAAGCGCCTGGATGCGGCCAGCGAGGCATTTATAGACGCCTTGCAAGGTCAGCCACCCAGCGATCCGCTGCGCCTGGCACAAGGGGCGGTGCTGCAGTTGCAGCGCAGTTGGGGCAAATGGTGCCGTCGACAGGAGGAAATCCATGGGCTTGCGTGAGTGGGCGTTGGGCGGTGTGTTGCTCAGCCCTTTTTTGATCTATGTGTTGCTGGCCTTGGTGCTGACCGGTGCCGTGCGTCTACTGTTGCGCCTGACCCCGGTGGGGCGTTGGATCTGGCATGAAGCCTTGTTCGATTGCGCATTGTTCATTTGTGTTTTGACCCTGGTAACCCTCGGGCTGGGGCCTTTGTAAGGAGAGTGATTCATGCGTGCATTGCTGCGTATCGCAGTAACTCTGTGCCTGGTGGTAGTGGCGATCTTTGCCGGCTGGAAGCTCTGGCAGTACTACATGCTCACGCCCTGGACTCGCGATGCGAAAATCCGTGCCGACGTGGTGATCATTGCCCCCGACGTCTCAGGCTGGGTCCGCGAGCTCAAGGTGCACGACAACCAGCAGGTCAAAGCGGGTGAGTTGCTCATGTCGATCGATCGTGATCGCTTTGAAGCTGCCCTCGAAAAGGCCAACGCGGTGGCTGAGACCCGCCAGCATCAATTGCGCTTGCGCGAGCATGAAGCGTCGCGGCGTGTCGCCCTGGGGCCACAGGCGATCAGCGCCGAGCTGCGCGAGAACGCCCAGATCAACGCTGCGGTGGCACGCGGGCAACTGCGTGAAGCGCAAGCTGAGGTCAAAGTAGCGGCGATTAACCTGGCCCGCAGTCAAGTCAAAGCGCCGCGCGATGGCCACATCACCAACTTGCGTCTGGCCGAGGGTAACTACGTCAATGCCGGTGAACCGGTTATGGCTCTGATCGATGATTCGACGTTCTATGTGCAGGCTTATTTCGAAGAAACCAAGCTGCCGCGCATTCGTGTCGGTGACCCGGTCAAGGTCTGGTTGATGAGTGCCGGCGAGCCCATCCAGGGGCAGGTTGAAAGCATCAGCCGCGGCATCACCGACCGCAATGCCAACCCCGACAGCCAGTTGCTCGCCGAAGTCGAACCGACCTTCAACTGGGTGCGCTTGGCGCAGCGCATTCCGGTGCGGATCAAACTGGAGCAGCTCCCTGATGGCATGACCTTGAGCGCTGGCATGACTGCCAGCGTACAGGTACGCGAAGACCCGGTGCAGCGTTAATCAGCGCTGTACCGATCGCTCACAGAAACATGCCACCGGAAACCTCTAGGCGCTGGCCATTGAGGTCGGCAATCAGGGGCAGCAAGCGTTGCGTGAGAAAAAACGGCCCCTTGAGCTGGATGTTGCACAGCAGGCCACGGCTGGCGCTGGTGATCAATGCGATTTTCCGATTCATGTGCTGTACCTCGGGGAGGGTGGGGCGTCGCGGAAAGTCTATTGGTCGGTTAGCTACTGATAAATCCACACACCTCGGAAATACTGGTCGGCACTTGCGAACAATCGAGCCCGCCGTCATGAACAAACTGGAGCTGTTACGTACCTTTGTCCGGGTCAGCGAGCTGTCGAGTTTCACCTTGGCCGGCGAGAGTCTGGGGCTGCCTCGATCAACGGTCTCTGAACACGTCCGGGCCCTGGAAAACCTGCTCGGTACGCGCTTGCTCAACCGCACGACGCGGCGGGTCCAGGCGACCCAGGATGGCTTGCACCTGTACGAGCGTAGCAAAGACCTGTTGTCGCGCATGGATGAGATAGAAGGGCTGTTTCACCGTGAACAAGCCGCGTTGAGCGGCCACTTGCGCATCGATCTGCCGACCTTGATGGCGCGGCGCATCATTCTGCCTGAGCTGCCACAGTTCGTGGATTGCCACCCTGGCATTGAGTTGGAGATCAGTTGCACCGATCGACAGGTTGACCTGCTGCGCGAGGGCTTTGATTGCGTGCTGCGTATTGGTACCTTGAGCGACCTGGACCTGATTGCCCGCCCGCTGGGTGTCCTGGCCCAGATCAACTGCGCCAGCCCGCGCTACTTGCAACGCTATGGCGTACCCACAAGCGTGGCAGACCTGCATCACCACAGATTGATCCACTATGTGAAGAACCTCGGCAGCCGCAGTCCGGGTTTCGAGTACCTGCAAGCCGGTGCCTTACAGGTTCAACCCATGGTCGGGAGCATCACCGTCAATAGTACTGAAGCTTATGAAAGTGCCTGTGTGGCTGGGCTCGGACTGATCCAGGCACCAGCGGCAGGTCTGCAAGCGTACCTGCAATCTGGTGAGCTGGTGCCGTTGTTGGCAGATTTCGTACCGCCACCGATGCCAGTGTCATTGCTTTATGCCCGGCAACAACACGTGCCACCCAGGTTGCGTGCCTTCATTGATTGGCTGGCAGCGTTGCTTGAGCCGCGTCTGGACCCAGTGGCAGGTGGAAGCTGAACAAGGTTCCGGCTTCCTGGCTTGAGATCACCTCCATGCGCCCACCATGGGCCAGGGCGATCTGGTTGGCGATGTACAGGCCAAGCCCCAACCCTGCGCGTACGGTGTCGTTGAGTGGGTGGGAAAAAGGTTGGAACAGCTGCGCGAGGATTTGTGGCGCAATCGGGCTACCGACGTTATGCACGCTGAGCACGAAAGCATCCTCGCGAATCTGCGCCGTGACGTCCACCGGTTGATCCTGAGCGCCATGAGCCAGAGCATTGGCAAGCAGGTTTGACAGTAATTGGGTGATCCGCTCGCGATCACAATTGATCCCACTCAGATCACCGATGTGCAAATTGATTTGCCGTTGTGGGTGAACGTGATGCAGTTCCGAGGCAACATGCCTGAGTGCCTCACCGAGGTCCGGACAAGGCTGGATATTGACAGTGATGCCATTACCCAGGCGTCCTCGGGCAAAATCCAGGACATCGCGCACCAACTGCGTGGCGCGCCGGCCGCAGGTGAGGATGTGTTGGGCAATGGTGCGACTTTTTTCGTCCTGCAGACGTTGCGTCAGCAGTTCCGCCCCGGCAGTGATGGCAAACAACGGGTTGCGCAAATCATGGCCGAGCACGGCGATAAACTGTTCACGTAGTTCAGCGATGGCGCGTTCCTTTTGCAGGGCCTCTTCGGTTCTCTGGAGGTTTTCCTCACTCTCGATCTGGATCGACAGCAAGCGTGCGAAGGATTCCATCATCGGCTGGATGGCACTGCCCTTAAGCGCCGCAGGCAGAGGGTCAAGGGCGCAGATGGTGCCAAAAAAACTGCCGTCAGTGCGAAACACCGGCACTGAAATATAGCTTTCGAACGCGTACGTGCGTGGGGTGTGGTGGTTGCAATACTGTTCATCCTCGCTGGCCTTGTCGATCACGATGGTCTGGTGGCTGCCGCGAATTTCGTGGCACAAGGTCGTGGTCAGATCGAGTTCGCCGCCCACTTTCAAACCAAAACCCAGGGTGTCGAGTACGGCGCAGGCGGTCCAGCTGTTCTCGGTCACCCGAGCAACGGCGGCAAAGCGCAAGCCGGTGGATTCGCAGATCACCTGCAAGATGGCGGGCACCGCATTGATTCGGCCAATCGTGGCGATGTCGGACGTGATGGCGTTGCTCATGAAGCTTCCACGGTAGGGCTTGAATGAGAAGTGTGGGTTAAGTCTAGCGACCTCGCCTGAGCTGGGCGAAAAATCCGTACCCGCCGACCAGGTTTTTCCATTAATCTTGGGCGTTGAGCCGCTCCGTCAGAGAGTGACCAGCAATGCCCGCGTGCCAATCCCTTTCGCCCAGCATCCAAGTGGGTGCTTCAGTGAGGTTTGACATGCACATCACATCACAGGACATCTGTACCGCCGCCGACCAGCTCAAGGGGTTTGTCGGCTTTCACCGCAAGCTTGGCAAGCACATCGTGCGTTTTAGTGAAGACTCGTTCGGCATGGATGTCGCCGATGACAGCATCACTCCCAGCAGCGAATTTGTCTGGCAAGCGGGCGAGGGTGAGGTCATGACCCTGAGCCGGGAACTTATCGAAATACTGCTGGCGCAAAATGTTGACGAGCGGCTCAATGTCAGTGAGCCGCTGCGGGTTTACCTGCGTCGTCGCGACCTGCCGGAGATCGCCGCGCAGCGCCGTCTGCAGTCATAACTGCGGCCTTTTTGGCCAGTTGTAGCCGCTGCCGCCAGGCTGCGGCTACGAATCAACTAGCGGTTAGGAGGCCCCCGTGCGATTGCTGCCGGGGTTATGCAGCAGTTGTTCAAAGGCGTGTTTATCGACCGGCTTGCTCAGGTAGTAACCTTGGACCTCGTGGCACTTTTCTTTGCCCAGGGCGTTGAGCTGCTGCTCGGTTTCCACCCCCTCGGCCGTGACGGTCAGGCCCATGGCCCTGCCCAGGTTGATGATTGCCTGGACCACCGCACGGTCATTGCCATCACTGCTCAAGCCGGCAATGAACCGTTTGTCGATCTTGATGCTATCGAACGGGTAGGTGCGCAGGTAACCCAGTGACGAATAGCCAGTGCCGAAGTCATCCATGTTCAACCGCACGCCCAGCTCCTTGAGGGCGGTCATGGTGCCCAGGGCCCCTTCGATATCGTTGAGCATGACGTTTTCGGTGATTTCCAGCTCCAGACGCTGGGCCGGGAAACCCGTGTCGACCAGAATCTTGTAGACATCGCTGACCACATCGCTACGGGAGAACTGTGCCGGTGACAGGTTGACCGAAACCAGCAGATGCTCCGGCCAGCTGCGAGCCGTCTCGCAGGCTTCACGCAACACCCAGCGACCCAGCGGTACGATCAGGTCAGTCTGTTCAGCCAATGGAATAAAGGTGTCCGGGCCCAGCAGCCCTTCCAGCGGATGCTGCCAGCGCACCAGTGCTTCGACTGACACGATTTCCAGGGTCTCCAATCGATAGCGTGGCTGGTAGTGAAGAACGAACTCATTGTTCTTCAGTGCCTTGCGCAAGTCATTTTCCAGTTGCCGACGGTACTGGATCTGGTCGTTCATTTCGGGTGAAAAGTAGCGCCAGGTGTTCTTGCCGTCGGCCTTGGCCTGGTACAGGGCAATATCGGCGCAGCGGATCAGTTCGCCGGCATCGAAGCCCTGCAGGCGAGTCTGGGCAACACCCAGGCTGGCACCGATGTGCAGAATCTGTTCCTCGAAGTGGATCGGCTGATGCAGGTTGTCGATCAGGCGGGCGCAAAAGCGGTCGATTTCGTTGCGGCTGTCCATGCCGTTCATTACCAGGACAAACTCGTCACCGCCCAGGCGGGCCACCAGATCACCGTCGCGGGTCGATTCACGCAGGCGGGTGGCGACTTCCAGCAACACCGCGTCGCCGGCGGCATGGCCGAGGGAGTCGTTGATCGGTTTGAAACTGTCCAGGTCCAGCAGCAACAGCGTCAACGGAGTCGCGTCCTGGCCTTTGAGCAGGGCTTGTTCGAGAAAACGTGAGAGCTTGTTGCGATTGGCCAGGCCGGTCAGCGCATCATGCATGGACAGGTGCTGAATGTGGGCATGGGCGGCGACTTCATCGGTGATGTCACTGGCGGTGCCACGAAAACCGATCAGTTTGTTGCCCGCCATGATCGAGCGGGCCGACACCCGGCAAAAACGTAAATGACCATTCTGGTCGCGATAGCCGCAACGCAGGTTGGCCATTTGCGCAGAGTCGGGATCAGCCTGGTTGTCGAGCCAGAGGGTGAGGGGGGTGGTTTCACAACTGAGCAGTTGATTGATCGGTTGGCCCAGCCAGTCATTGGTGTTGAAGCCAGTAACGGCGACGAAGCGCTGCGACAGATAACTCAAGCGATGGTGGCGGTCGGTTTCCCAGATCCAGTCCGAGGCGGCTTCAGCTACGGCTCGAAAGCGCTGTTCGCTGGCCTCCAGCGCCAGGTTACTGGTTTGGAGGCGCTCCAGGGTGCTGTCGATTTTCTGCGAGGTGCGCAAGGCGTAGCGGAAGAAGTAGACCATCAGCAGGCCCAGCACCAGCATCGCGCCGAGCAGCGGTGGCATTACCCCCCAGAGCAACTGATCACCCGGGCGCGGCGTCAGCCATTCCAGGCGGTAGCCGGTATCGCCCAAGGGCAGGCTGGATGCATCGGCAGACAGTTTGCCAATTTTCTCAATGTGCATGCCGCTCAAGCCTGCGCCGGTGCCCAGGTTGACCAGCTTTTCCGCCGTTAGTTGGTCGACGAATATCATCACCGAGGTGGTGCGCGGGTCAATGCTCAGGAGTTCATCATCAGGACGGATCGCAGCCGCTACCAGCACCGCAGGCCAGCCATTGAACAGGACGTGGCGGGTAATCTGCTGGCGGTCGGCGGCAACGCCTCGCGCCTGGGTGATGATCGATTCCAGCGGCTCTTCTATATAGGTGCTGGCCGGTGCGCTGCTAAGCTGGCCTTTGAACAAGGCATATTTAGTGCTGAGGTCATCGACTACAAACACGCCTTCAAAACCGCTGGCGGTGTACAACGAGTCGCCGACGTTCTCTTCTTCGTAGGCCCAGTGCAGGTCGGCAGTGCCATTAAGGTGTTCATAGGCAGCATCCCACACGGCGTAGCTGGAGAGGAACTGGCGGGCGGCTTCGAGCCGTTGCTCCAGTGCCTTGTGCGCATAGAAGCTACTTTTCTCGCGTTCGTTGGCGTTCAAAGAGGAGGCGACGTTGAACAGTGCCCCGAGGGCAATCAGGCAGGCCAGGACAAACAGTGCAGCAATACTGGCAATAAGTTTACGTGTCGGCAGGCTGGGGGGTGGGCTGGTAGGCGAAACCTCGACGATCCTGTCCATACGCATGCACATCCTTGGTGAACTGCGTCCCGACGGTTACGCCGCGGGGCGAACGTTCATTGAGGATAGGCCAGCTTCAGCGTTGTGAGGTCCGGTTGGGAGAAATTGACCTGATTGCGCCCACTGTTTTTGGCGACATACAGGGCTTTATCGGCTTCGTTTAGCCACGCCTCGGCATCCGTCAAGTCTTCGCGGCAGCTGGCCAGGCCAATGCTCAAGCTGATCCGCAACGCCGGCAGTTGTGGGTTACGGTAGCTGCCGATCCGCTCGCGCAGTCGCTCCATGGTCTGGCGGGCTTGTTCAACATCGGAATTGGGCAGAATCAGGCAAAATTCGTCGCCGCCATAGCGGCCAGCCAGGTCATCTTCGCGCAGGCCGCGTTTGAGTTCGCTGCTGAGCTGGGTCAACACGCAGTCGCCAACTACATGGCCGTAGGTATCGTTGATGGCTTTGAAATGGTCGATGTCGATAAGGGCAATCACCGCCTGGCAGTGTTGCTGCTGGCAGATCTGGAACTTGAGTTGCAGCAGGTCTTTCCAGGAACCATGGTTGAGCAGGCCGGTGAGGCTGTCGGTGCGGCTCAGGGCGCTGAGGCGGCGTTTATGTTCAGCGAGTTTCATCGCCAGGTTGTAGCAGACCCAGCCAACAGCCATTGGGTACAGCGTCAGCATCGGCAGGCACGCATAGATCTGCATGGGGGTGGCCTGCAACTGCAAACCGGCGCCGAACAGGGCGATCGAAAGCCCCCCACCCAGGCCCTGAATCAGCAGCCCTTTGAGGAACAGGCGCTGACCGCCTGCGGCGAAGTTGTTCATCGCCATCATCGCCAGGATCGTCACGCTGGGCAGGGGATTGAACTGCATGGTTGCGGTCCAGAACCCACCCATCAACGAATCGAACAGCAGGTTGCGGTACTCGGCGTGGTACGGCACGCCAGCGCGTCGAGCAAGTTGAAAGGCCAGATGGGGCCAGATCAGGCCATTGAACAGCAGCAGCACCCAGGCCCATTGCGGGATGTCCAGGCCGGAAATACCGGCCATAACGGCAAGCATGCCGATACCCAAGCCAATAATGCGCGGCAGGTAGATCCTCCTGACAAATGAAAGTCCCTTGCCGCTTCTATTATCCATCATGGTCGCTGGTCTGTTCCGGGACGCCGTTTATCGCATAAAAGGTGTGAATATTGTTGAACAATCGCAGGCTGTTGAAAAATGGCCTTACAAGCCATTTCACAGTGGATGCAGCCACCTCGGGGTAACATGAAACTCGCCCTCATCCTCGGAGTGCTTCTAGTCATGGCCCCATTTCCCCCAAAGGCCGGTGAACCGGCGTTGCGCCAGGATGGGCGGTATCACAACCTGCGCCCATTACCGCAAGACAGCGCGCTGAAAAAGTTGCGCATCGGCTTCAAGTTTCTGCTTCTCGGTAAGCCAGCAGGAACCCGGCCGGATGTGGACATCGCTGTCCAGCCTTTGGGGCGCCAGCAATTGCTTGAGGCACCGGATCGCAGCCTGTGGCGTCTGGGGCATTCCACGGTATTGCTGAAACTGCATGATCGCTTCTTTATTACCGACCCGGTATTTGCTGAGCGCGCCTCGCCGGTGCAGTGGGCCGGTCCGCAGCGTTTTCACCCGCCGCCGCTGAAGCTGGAAGAACTGCCACCGTTGACTGCGGTGATCCTCTCTCACGACCACTATGACCACCTTGATGAACAGGCGATCAGACAGTTGGCCGATCGCGCCGAGCATTTCCTCGCGCCGATGGGCGTCGGTGACCTGTTAATCGAATGGGGGGTGCCGGCTGCCAAGGTGCGACAACTGGACTGGTGGCAGGAAACCCAGGTCGACGGTATCCGTTTCGTTGCCACCCCGGCGCAACACTTTTCCGGGCGCGGCCTGTTCGACAGCAACAGCACGTTGTGGGCATCCTGGGTGATCCTGGAGGAGAACCTGCGGGTGTTCTTCAGTGGTGATACCGGTTACTTCGAGGGTTTCAAGCAGATTGGCGAGCAGTACGGCCCGTTTGACGTGACCCTGATCGAAACCGGGGCCTACAACCTTGAATGGCCCAACGTGCACATGCAGCCCGAACAAAGCCTGCAGGCGCATCAGGACTTGCGCGGGCGCTGGCTGTTGCCGATCCATAACGGCACGTTCGATCTTTCGGTGCACAGTTGGCATGAGCCGTTCGACCGCATTCTGGCGTTGGCCAATGCTGCCCAGGTGCCGCTCAGTACCCCGCAGATGGGCGAGCGGGTCAGCCTTGATCAACCCCACAGCGGTCCAGCCTGGTGGTTACCTAAACCACTGCGCCAGCCGCAAGGGACGAGTGAGCGGGTCATGGCGATGAAAGCGTTGAAGTGACTCGGGCTACTCCTGAGAGCGCCTACGCAGCTTTTCTTTGTCCAGGACCGACAATTGAGAAGGGGGCTTGCCGCTGTCACTGCGTACCTGGGCATGGCTGATCAGGGCGAAGATAAAGCTGCCGCCAATTATGTTGCCAACCAGCGTGGGCGCGGCAAAGTTCAGCCAGAACACCTGCCAACTGACCTCGCCGGCCCAGACAAGGTAGGAAACCTCCACCGAGCCGACAACAATATGGGTGAAATCGCCCAGGGCCATCAGGTAAGTGATCATCAGGATGATCCAGATCTTGGCGTGCTCCATGGCGGGGATCATCCAGACCATGGTGGCGATCATCCAACCGGAGATAATGCCCTTGGCGAACATCTGGCCGAGGTCGTTCTCCATTACCTTGCGACCGACATCAAGAAAGGCTTCATCGGTCTTGCTGTCGAAAATCGGCAGGTACAACATCACATAAGACACCAATAGAGTGCCGGCCAAATTGCCGAGCAGGACCACCGACCATAAGCGCAACAGGCGCCCAAGGTTACTCAGCGTGGGTTCGGTCATGACGGGCAGCACGGCGGTGAGGGTGTTTTCGGTGAACAGTTGCTGGCGGGCCAGAATCACTGCGAGAAAACCGGCTGAATAGCCAAGGCTGGCAATCACCTGGCTGCTTTCACCCTCGGGCAGACGCGCATAGAACAGACCCATGGCCATCATCGACAGCCCCATACTCAAGCCAGCAGCCAGTGCCGACCACCACAGGGCGGCAATTGTCCGCTCCAGTTCCTGATCACCCTGGTAGCGGATGATCTCGTGCAACACCGCCGCGCGCGGCGGTTGGTTGTGGCTGACTTCCTGCTCTTCGTCCGCCGACAGGCCCGGGGTTTTGCTGCTTTCGGTCTCGCTCATGGCAGTGGCTCACATGGGGTGCCTTATCTACAGATCAGCGCGGAGCCCGATTAGTTGCCTGCCGCCAGTGCATTGAGTGCCTGCTGCGCCACTTTTAGTCGTTGCTCGACGGCCTCTTGGTCCTCGTCTTCCTGGAACCAGGCTGCCGACAACCCGCACCAGGCAACGATCCACTGCAGCAAGCGTTGGCGT